>NZ_PKFA01000059.1:0-172844 GCF_002919275.1 Thermocrispum sp.
ATCTACGTGCCGCCGGGCGTGCACGTGGAGATCCCGCTGCAGGCCTACTTCCGGATCAACACCGAGAACATGGGCCAGTTCGAGCGGACGCTGATCATCGTCGACGAGGGTGCCTACGTGCACTACGTCGAGGGCTGCACCGCGCCGATCTACAAGTCCGACTCGCTGCACGCGGCGGTGGTGGAGATCATCGTCAAGAAGAACGCCCGGTGCCGCTACACCACGATCCAGAACTGGTCGAACAACGTCTACAACCTGGTGACCAAGCGGGCGCGCGCGGAAGAGGGCGCGACCATGGAATGGATCGACGGCAACATCGGTTCCAAGGTCACCATGAAGTACCCGTCGGTCTTCCTCACCGGCGAGCACGCCAAGGGCGAGGTCCTGTCGGTGGCGTTCGCCGGCGAGGGACAGCACCAGGACGCGGGCGCGAAGATGGAGCACCTGGCCCCGCACACGTCGTCGACGATCATGTCCAAGTCGGTGGCGCGCGGCGGCGGCCGGACGTCCTACCGCGGTCTGGTGCGAGTGGCCAAGCGTGCGCACCACTCCAAGTCGTCGGTGATCTGTGACGCCCTGCTGGTGGACACGATCAGCCGGTCGGACACCTACCCGTACGTGGACATCCGCAACGACGACGTGTCCATGGGGCACGAGGCGACGGTGTCCAAGGTGAGCGAGGACCAGCTGTTCTACCTGATGTCGCGCGGGCTGAGCGAGGAAGAGGCGATGGCGATGATCGTCCGCGGCTTCGTGGAGCCGATCGCGCGCGAGCTGCCGATGGAGTACGCGCTGGAACTCAATCGACTCATCGAACTGCAGATGGAAGGGTCCGTCGGCTGATGACGGTGGCAGAGAACACGACCGAGAACAACGTCCGCTCGGCCCTGCGCGAGGGCGCCGTGGTCCCGCCGAGCTCCCGCGGCGAGCGGTTCACCGGCTACGACGTGGAGGCCTTCGAGGTGCCCACCGGCCGCGAGGAGATCTGGCGCTTCACGCCGATGAAGCGGCTGCGCGGCCTGCACCAGGGCGGCGACGCCGTGGTGCCGACGGGCAAGGTGACGCTGTCGGTGGACGCCCCGCCGGAGGTCACCGTGGAGACCGTGGGCCGCGAGGACGAGCGGCTCGGCCAGGCGGGCGCGCCGGGTGACCGGGTGGCCGCGCAGGCCTACAGCTCGTTCACCGAGGCCACGATCGTCAGCGTCGGCGCGGAGACCACGCTGTCCCGGCCGGCCGTGATCACCGTGACCGGCCCGGGCAAGGACCTGCTGGCCTACGGGCACCTGCAGATCCGGCTCGCCCCGTACGCGCAGGCGTCGCTGGTGCTCGACCACCGCGGTTCCGGCACCTACGCGGACAACGTCGAGTTCATCACCGGTGAAGGTGCGCGGCTGACCGTGGTCAGCGTGCAGGACTGGGACGACGACGCGGTCCACGTCAGCGAGCACCACCTGCAGCTTGGCAAGGATTCCACGGTCAAGCACACCGTCGTGACATTGGGCGGTGATCTGGTGCGCCTGTCGCCGACGGCGCGGTTCGCCGCGCCGGGCGGTGACGTGGAGCTGCTCGGCCTGTACTTCGCCGACGCCGGCCAGCACCAGGAGCACCGGCTGTTCGTCGACCACGCTCAGCCGCACTGCAAGTCGCACGTGACCTACAAGGGCGCGCTGCAGGGCGAGGGCGCGCACAGCGTGTGGATCGGCGACGTGCTGATCCGGTCCGCCGCCGAGGGGACCGACACGTACGAGCTGAATCGCAACCTGCTGCTCACCGACGGCGCGCGGGCCGACTCGGTGCCGAACCTGGAGATCGAGACCGGCGAGATCGAAGGCGCCGGCCACGCCAGCGCCACCGGCCGGTTCGACGACGAGCAGCTGTTCTACCTGCAGTCCCGCGGCATCGACGAGGCCACCGCACGGCGGTTGGTGGTGCGCGGCTTCTTCTTCGAAATCCTCAACCGCATCGACGTTCCCGAGCTGCGCCAGCGGCTGGAAGCGGAGATCGACGAGGAGCTGCAGGCCATCGGCCACTGACCGGCCGCGTGACCCGACCACACCGCCCACGACAAGCAACAAAGGAACACCATGGCCACTCTGGAGATCAAGGACCTGCACGCGTCGGTCACCACCGACGAGGGCACCAAGGAAATCCTCAAGGGCGTCAACCTCACGGTCCGTTCCGGTGAGGTGCACGCCATCATGGGCCCCAACGGCTCCGGCAAGTCGACCCTGTCGTACGCCATCGCCGGTCACCCCAAGTACGAGGTGACCTCCGGCGAGGTGCTGCTGGACGGTGAGAACGTACTGGAGATGAGCGTGGACGAGCGGGCCCGTGCGGGTCTGTTTCTCGCCATGCAGTACCCGGTCGAGGTGCCGGGCGTGTCGATGTCCAACTTCCTGCGCTCGGCGGCCACGGCCGTCCGCGGCGAGGCGCCCAAGCTGCGCGAGTGGGTCAAGGAAGTCCGCGAGGAGATGGCGAAGCTGGACATCCCCAGCGAGTTCGCCGAGCGCAGCGTGAACGAGGGCTTCTCCGGCGGGGAGAAGAAGCGGCACGAGATCCTGCAGCTGGCGCTGCTGAAGCCGAAGATCGCGGTGCTCGACGAGACCGACTCCGGCCTGGACGTCGACGCGCTGCGGGTGGTGTCCCGCGCGGTGAACGAATTCACCGCCGGCAACGACGCTGGCGTCATGCTGATCACCCACTACACCCGCATCCTCAAGCACATCAAGCCGGACGTGGTGCACGTGTTCGCCGACGGCCGGATCGCCGAGTCCGGTGGCACCGAGCTGGCCGACGAGCTGGAGGAGCACGGCTACGTCAAGTACGTCGGCAAGGCGGAGGCGGCGGCGCTGTAAGTCCCGGGGCCGGCGAGGAAATGGAGGCACCTGCGATGACTGCGACACCACTTCGGGCGGCGCTGGACGTGGCCGCCGTGCGGGGCGACTTCCCGATCCTCACCCGCACGGTCCGCGACGGCAAACCGCTGATCTACCTGGATTCCGGGGCGACGTCGCAGCGGCCGCGGCAGGTACTGGAGGCCGAGCGCGCCTACGTGGAGAGGTCGAACTCGGCAGTTCATCGCGGTGCCCACCAGCTGGCCGAGGAAGCCACGGACGCCTACGAGCACGCGCGGGAACGCGTCGCAGCATTCGTCGGCGTGCAGCCCGGGGAAGTGGTGTTCACCAAGAACGCGACCGAGGGCGTGAACCTGGTCGCGTACGCGATGAGCAACGCGGCCACCGCGGGCAAGGAAGCGGAGCGTTTCCGCGTCGGCGAGGGCGACGAGATCGTGGTGACCGAGATGGAGCACCACGCCAACCTGGTGCCGTGGCAGCAGTTGTGCCAGCGCACGGGCGCCACGCTGCGCTGGTTCGGCGTCACCGACGACGGCCGCCTGGACCTGTCGGACATCGACACGCTGATCACCGAGCGCACCAAGGTGGTGGCCTTCACCCACCAGTCGAACGTGCTCGGCACGGTGAACGACCCCGCCCCGCTGGTGGAGCGGGCCCGCCGGGTCGGCGCGCTCACCGTGCTGGACGCCTGCCAGTCGGTGCCGCATCAGCCGGTGAACCTGCGCGAGCTGGGGGTGGACTTCGCGGTGTTCTCCGGGCACAAGATGCTCGGACCGTCCGGCGTCGGCGTGCTCTACGGCCGCCGGGAGCTGCTCGAGGCGATGCCGCCGTTCCTCACCGGCGGCTCGATGATCGAGACGGTGACCATGGAGCGGTCAACGTTCGCCCCGCCGCCACAGCGGTTCGAGGCCGGTGTGCCGATGACGTCGCAGGCGGTCGGCCTCGGCGCGGCGGTCGACTACCTGACCAAGATCGGCATGGGTGCGGTCGCCGAGCACGAGAAGCAGCTGACCGAAGCGGTGTTGTCCGCGCTCGGCGAGATCGACGGCGTGCGCATCGTCGGCCCGACGACGGCCGACTCGCGCGGTGCGGCGGTGTCGTTCGTGGTCGACGGCATCCACCCGCACGACGTCGGCCAGGTGCTGGACAGCCTGGGCATCGCGGTGCGGGTCGGCCACCACTGCGCGTGGCCGCTGCACCGGCGGATGGGAATACCCGCGAGCGTGCGGGCGTCGTTCTACCTGTACAACAGCGTGCACGAAGTGGAGGCGCTGGCGGCGGGTGTCCGCGAGGCCCAGCGGTTCTTCGGAGTGGGTAAGTGAACGCGGCGGCCCAGTGCCGTCCTGACAGCTGCCGGAGCCGACGGCGATGAACTTGGATGCGATGTACCAGGAGATCATCCTGGACCACTACAAGAACCCGCACGGCCGTGGCCTGCGTGAGCCGTTCGACGGCGAGTCGTACCAGGTCAACCCCACGTGCGGTGACGAGTTGCAGCTGCGGGTGCGGCTGGACGGCGAGCAGGTCGCGGACGTGTCCTACACCGGGCAGGGCTGCTCGATCTCGCAGGCGTCGGCTTCGGTGCTGACCGACCTGGTGGTCGGCCGTTCGGTGGACGAGGCGCTGAGCAAGCTCGCCGCGTTCACCGAGCTGGTCAAGGGCCGCGGCAAGGTGGAGCCGGACGAGGACGTTCTCGAGGACGGCGTGGCGTTCGCCGGGGTGGCGAAGTACCCGGCCCGGGTGAAGTGCGCGCTGCTCGGCTGGATGGCGTTCAAGGCCGCGCTGGTGCAGGCTGGAGTCGACAAGGCGCGAGAGGGAGCTGAGATTTCGTGACCGAGAACCCGACCCGCGACGGCCGGACCGCGGCCGATCTGCCCGAGCAGCAGGAGCCGGCCGCCGGCTCGCCCGGCGGTGTGGCCACGGTCGACGAGGTCGAGGAAGCCCTGCGCGACGTGGTCGACCCCGAACTGGGCATCAACGTCGTCGACCTCGGCCTCGTGTACGACATCCGGGTCGGCGAGGACAACGTCGCCACCATCGACATGACGTTGACTTCTGCGGCGTGCCCGTTGACCGACGTGATCGAGGACCAGACCCGGTCGGTGCTGCTCGGCGGGCAGAAGCCGATCGTGTCCGACTACAAGATCAACTGGGTGTGGATGCCGCCGTGGGGGCCGGAGCGGATCACCGACGAGGGCCGGGAACAGCTGCGCGCCCTCGGCTTCACGGTCTGACGGGGACCGCTCTCCGGCGAGCAGGCGCATCGGTAAGCAGGAAAGGCCCGCGCACCCGCGCACTGATCCCGTCCGGGCCCCATGGCCCCTGCGCCGCCTCGCCGAAAGGCCCGCGCGCCCGCGTACTGATCGGGCTGCGCGCTCGCCGGCATTCGCTTTCCGTTCAGTCGATGTGCGGTGGCTTCCGGTGCGCTGTCGTGCCGAACACCGCGGCGGCGATACCCCACGTTTCGGCGTGTGGCGCAGTCGCATTGCGGCAGGTGTACGTATCACCCAGCCGCGCAGATCACGATCTGGCGGTTCGTCCACCAACGCCCGGCCCGATGAGTATGCTGACGCCCGAATCCGGTGGGCCCGGGGCGCGGCCTGGGGGAAGCCGGTCCGGAATCGTTCAGGAGGGTCTTCGTTGAGTACCGGAGCGATCATCGCGATCGTCGTCGTGGCGATCTTGCTGATTCTGATCATCTATGCCATCTCGACCTACAACGGCCTGGTCAAGCGGCGCAACGCGTTCAAGAACGCGTTCGCGCAGATCGACGTGCAGCTGACCAGGCGGCACGACCTGATCCCGAACCTGGTCGAGGTGGCCAAGGGCTACATCAAGCACGAGCGCGAGACCCTCGAAGCGGTCATCGCCGCCCGCCAGGGCGCGGTGCAGGCGCAGCAGGTCGCGCGCGCCAACCCTGGTGACCCGCAGGCGATGAACCAGCTCGGCCAGCAGGAGAACATCCTCACCCAGACGCTCGGCAGGCTGTTCGCGCTGCAGGAGAGCTACCCCGACCTGAAGGCGAACCAGAACATGATGCAGCTGTCCGAGGAACTGACCTCGACGGAGAACCGCGTCGCGTTCGCCCGCCAGGCCTACAACGACTCGGTCATGGTCTACAACAACAAGCGCGAGTCGTTCCCGGCGAACATCTTCGCCGCCATGTTCGGCTTCCAGCCCGCGGCGCTGCTCGAGGTGGACCGCCCGGAGATGCGGCAGGCGCCGCAGATCTCGTTCTGACGTAGCGGTGCAGCGATCCCGGCTGCCGGGGGGAAGTAGTCCAGGATGAACTTCTTCGAGCGCCAGATCCAGGTTCGCAAGGCGTCCGGGCGCCTGGTGTTCCTCTTCGCCGTGGCCGTCGTCGGCATCGTCACGGTCATCGACCTGGTGGTGTGGCTGCTGATGCTGCGCGGCCTGCCGCCGGAGACCGTCGCGTCCGTGCTCGCCGTGCTCACCGTGGTCGTGGTGCTGATCATCGGATTGGCGTCGCTGTTCCGGCTGGCGAGCTTGAAGAAGGGCGGCGGCGGCAAGGTGGCCCGCGCGCTCGGCGGCGTCTACGTCCCGGAGGACACCACCGACCCGCAGCTGCGCAGGCTGCGCAACGTGGTCGAGGAGATCGCCATCGCGTCCGGCACGCCGGTACCGGAGCTGTACGTGCTGCCGCACGAGCCCGGGATCAACGCGTTCGCGGCCGGCTGGTCGCCCGCCGACGCCGCGGTGGCGGTCACCCGCGGGTGTTTGGAGCGGCTGAACCGCGACGAGCTGCAAGGGGTGATCGCGCACGAGTTCAGCCACGTGGTCAACGGCGACATGCGGCTGAGCATCCGGCTGATGGGCGTGCTGTTCGGCATCCTCGGCCTGGCCGTGGTCGGGCGGGTGCTGCTGCACACCCGCGGCGAGCGCAACCCGCTGCCCCTCGTGGGGTTGGTGCTGCTGGCCGCAGGCAGTATCGGCCTGTTCTGCGGCAAGCTGATCAAGTCCGCGGTGTCCCGCCAACGGGAGTACCTGGCGGACGCCTCCGCGGTGCAGTTCACCCGGCAGACCGAGGGCCTGGCCGGCGCGTTGAAGAAGATCGGCGGCCTGCCGGACGGCTCGCACCTGAACAGCGGCAAGAAGGACGACGTCAGCCACATGCTGTTCAGCGAGGGCTCGAAGTTCGCATCGCTGTTCGCCACCCACCCCCCGCTGGTGGAGCGGATCCGCGCGCTGCAGCCGAACTTCGACCCGCGCGAGCTCGAGGCGCTCAAGCAGCGGTGGTCGGCGGCGCCGCCGTCCGGCCTGCAGGAGGACGCGGCGATGGGGTTGGCCCCTGCTGCGCCGTCCGCCCCGCCGTCCGGTCAGCCGGTCGCCGGATTGGCCCCGCCTCCGCCGGCCGGGCAGCAGCCGGTGGCCAGGATGGCGCCGCCGCAGCAGCAACCGCAGCAACCGGCCCCCGGCGCCATGCCTCCGCCGAGCGGCCAGCCGGTGCCTGCGCCCCCGCCGTCCGGCGCGCCGGTGCCTGCGCCCGCCGCACCGCAGGGACCGATCACCATCCGTCCGGACCAGGTGGTCGCGGGCATTGGCGATCCGTCGGCGACGACCTACGAGCACGGCGAGAACCTGCTGCGCCGGATCCCGGAGGAGTTCAAGGCCAAGGCACGGCGGACCGACGCGGTGGTTCCGCTGGTGTTCGGCCTGCTGATGTCCGTCCACCCCGAGGTGCGGCAGCGCCAGCACCAGGTGCTGGTGCAGCGGCACGGCAAGCAGCTTGCGGACGCGGCCTGGAACGAAGGCGGCGCGCTGCAGCAGCTGGCACCCGACCTCCGGCTGCCGCTGTCGGAAATCGCCTTCTCCGCGCTGCGCAGGCGCAGCCCGCAGGAGCTGGAGCAGATCATGGGCAGCCTGGACGCGTTGATCAAGGCCGACGGCCGGGTCGACGTGTTCGAGTTCTGCCTGTCCACGCTGCTGCGTACCGAGCTGTACGAAGTGATCCACCACCGGCCGCCGTGGGGCAAGCAGCGCCAGACGCTGGCCAGTGCGGCGCAGCCGATCGCGACCCTGCTCGCCGTGCTGGCCAGGGTCGGCCACGACAATCCACGGCAGGGCGAGTCGGCGTTCCGTGCCGGGCTGTACCGGGTGCTGCCCGGTCACCATGTCCCGTTCGCGCCGCCGCAGCAGGGACTGTCCGCGCTGGACCCGGTGTGGCCGGCGTTGGACGGCCTGCAGGGGTCGGACAAGGCGGCACTGGTGGAGAGCCTGGTCATGGTGATCAGCCACGACGGCGTCATGACCACGCAAGAGGTCGAGTTGCTGCGCACGGTGTGCGGTGTGTTGCACTGCCCGGTCCCGCCGCTCGCCGGTCACCCGCAGGCAGCCGCCGGCACCCCGGCGCAGTCCGGCGGTCGCGGCTGAGCCCGTCCGGGCAGCCCGGCGCGGTGGGCGATGCACCGTCCCGCGCCGACCCCTGGCCTGGCCGACCTGAACGATTACGGTGAACGACATGCGGATCGACAGGACGCGTCGGCGGGACGCCGGGGAGAGCCCTGCCGCGTCGGTGCGGCGTGGCGGGTCCGGGCAGGCGGACGCCGCGGCCGAGTTCCGGGTGGACCGGGACCGCATCGCCGCGTCGCCGTTCTTCGCCCGGCTCGGCGGGGTCACCCAGGTCGTCAGCGCCGCCGACTCCGGGCTGCTGCACAACCGGCTCACGCACAGCCTGAAGGTCGCCCAGGTGGCACGCACCATCGCCGAGCGGCTGACCGCGTCGCCGGAGCACGCCCGCCTGTGCGAGAAGCTTGGCGGGTGCGACCCGGACGTGGCGGAAGCCGCAGCGCTGGCGCACGACCTCGGCCACCCGCCGTTCGGGCACCTCGGGGAACAGGTGCTGGACCGGATCGCCCGGCATCGGCTGGGGCTGGCCGACGGCTTCGAAGGGAACGCGCAGACGTTCCGCATCCTGACCACCACCGACGTGCGCGGCCCTTCCGGTGTCGGCCTTGATCTCACTGCGGCCGTCCGCGCGGCCGTGCTGAAGTACCCGTGGCTGCGGCTGCCGATCCACCGGCCGCATCCGTCGGAGATGGAGGTGCCGCCGCGGGGTGCGGCCGAGCCGGCCGATGCGCCGGGCACCGGCTCGAGCAAGTTCTCCGCGTATGTCACCGAGGTCGGCGACTTGCTGCAGGCGCGGGAACCGTTCGCCGACAAGATCGAGCCGTGGCAGCAGACGCTCGAGGCGTCGGTGATGGACACCGCCGACGACATCGCCTACGCCATCCACGACCTGCAGGACTTCCACCGCATCGGGGTACTGCAGCACGCCCCGGTGGCCGGTGAGCTCCGGGCGTGGGCGGAGCAGGCGCACCAGCTGCGCGAGCTGGACGACGCGCAGCTGGCCGGGTCGCGCAAGCCGGGGCATTCGCTGGAGCGCTTGCGGCGCCGGATGCACGTCAAGGACAAGCCACTGGTCGACGACGATGCTTTCCACGCCGCGGTGGCGCGCGTTCGCGAGACCCTGGTCGACGGGCTGCTGGCCAGGGCGTTCGACGGGTCGATCGAATCCGAGCAGGCCATTGCAGCCTTCTCCGAGCAGTGGCACGAACGCCTGGTGGACGGCGTCGAGGTGGTCGCGGCCCCGTCCACGCGCAGCGGGCACGTGACGCTCCGGCCCGAACAGTGGCACGAGGTCCAGGTGCTGAAGTTCGTGCACAAACGGTTCGTGCTGGAGCGCGCGGACCTTGCGCTGCACCAGCGCGGGCAGGCGTCGCTGTTGTCCACCCTGGTGGACGAGCTGCGGCAGTGGCTGCTGGACGAGCGCGAGGCGCATCGCATTCCGCGGCGGCTGCACGACCTGGTCGAGCTGGCCGAGGCGGAATACGCGCAGCTGGTCCGCGACCATCCTGATCTGGTGTCCGGGCCCGGTTCCGGTCCGGTGGACGTCCGATCGCTGGCGCGCGGCCGGTCGATCGTGGACTTCGTGGCATCGCTGACCGACAAGCAGGCCGTCGTGCTGCTCGACGCGCTCGCCGGGCGGTCGACGGCACCGTGGTCGGATTCGTTCGTGTTGTGAGCAGGGTCCGCCAGGTCGCCGGAGGAGGGCGCGCCGTCGAGGTCCCGCCGGAGCGGCTGTCCAGGTGGTTCGACGGCTTCGCCGAACGCAACGGCGGCGTGGCGGGCACGGTGCTGAGCGATCGGCGCGTGCTCGTCACCGCCGCGGACGGCACGACGGCGACGGTCGACCTGCCCTTCGAACCACTGGGCAGCCGGGCCGAGCACGCGGGCCTGGAGATCGCCCCGCTGGTCGAGTACGCCGTGCGCCCGCGTCGTCTCGGGCTGGTCCTGGTGCGCAAAGGGGCGCATTCGATCGGAATCGCCGAGGGCCCCCGGGTGGTCGTGTCACGCACCGACCGGCACCACGTGCAGGGCCGCACGGCAGCGGGCGGGTGGTCCCAGCAACGATTCGCCCGGCGCCGCCGTCGGCAAGGCGAGCAGGCGCTGGCCAAGGCGGCCGACGACGTGCTGAACGTCCTCGGGGATCAGCTGCCAGGGCTCGACGCCGTGGTCTTCGGCGGGGATCGCCGTGCGGTGGATCAGCTGCGTGCCGACCAGCGCCTGGCATCGGTGTTCGCCAAGGCCGTCGACCGGTTTCTCGACATCGGGGAGCCGCGCCGTGCCGTCCTCGACGTGGCAGCAGAGCGGGCACGCGCACTCGAGATCGTCGTGCGGGATCCGCGCTGAGCGCACGGGTGACCGGCGCGATGGCGTCTGGACACCACGAAAATCGCTGGCGGACGCCCCGTACCATGGGAAACGTGGTCGCCACGCCCAGGACAGCCAGATCACGCGTGCCGGAGCGGTCCGCCGCGGCGCGCGGGTGGCTCGTTGCACGCTTGGAGTGACGCGCGCGGGCCCCTGTCGTCCTGTGCACCTTCGATTGTTTCTCTCGACCACGGAGCCTCATCGTGATCACGGCTACCGGCCTCGAGTTGCGCGCGGGTTCGCGCACCTTGCTGGCCGACACCACCCTCCGCGTCCAGCCCGGCGACCGCATCGGCCTCGTCGGCCGCAACGGCGCGGGCAAGACGACCACCCTGAAGGTCCTCGCCGGCGAAGGCCAACCGCACGCGGGAGACGTGCGCATCAGCTCACCGATCGGCTACTTGCCGCAGGACCCGCGGGAAGGCGACCTGTCGGTGACCGCGAGGGACCGGGTGCTGTCCGCCCGCGGCCTGGACGTGATCGCCCGCGACATGGAGAAGGCGCAGATCGCCATGGCCGAGCTGGCCGACGGCCCGGAGCGGCGGAAGGCCATCGCCAGGTACGGCAGGCTGGAGGAGCGCTTCGCCGCGCTCGGCGGGTACACCGCGGAGAGCGAGGCGGCGCGCATCTGCGCGAACCTGGGGCTCGAGCAACGGGTGCTCGGCCAGCCGTTGTCGACGCTGTCCGGTGGCCAGCGGCGGCGGGTGGAGCTGGCCAGGATCCTGTTCGCCGCCTCCGAGGCCGGACCGGACGGCAAGTCCGACCGCATCCTGTTGCTGGACGAGCCGACCAACCACCTGGACGCCGACTCGATCTCCTGGCTGCGCGGTTTCCTCAAGCAGCACACCGGAGGGTTGGTGGTGATCAGCCACGACGTCGGCCTGCTCGCCGAGGTCGTGAACAAGGTGTGGTTCCTCGACGCAATGCGCGGCGAGCTGGACATCTACAACATGACCTGGCAGCGCTACCTGGACGCGCGCGCCACGGACGAGAAGCGCCGCAAGCGGGAACGCGCCAACGCCGAGAAGAAGGCCGCCGCGCTGCTGCAGCAGGCCGCCAAACTGGGCGCCAAGGCCACCAAGGCGGTCGCCGCCAAGAACATGGCCCGCCGGGCCGAGCAGATGCTCGCCGCCCTGGAGCCGGAGCAGCGCGCGGAGAAGGTCGCCAGGATCAGCTTCCCGGCCCCCGCGCCGTGCGGGCGAACTCCGCTGACCGCGGCGGGCCTGTCGAAGAGCTACGGCTCGCTGGAGGTCTTCGCCGGGGTGGACCTGGCCATCGACCGGGGATCCCGGGTGGTGGTGCTCGGCCTCAACGGTGCGGGCAAGACGACGCTGCTGCGGTTGCTCGCCGGCCTGGAGCAGCCGGACACCGGCACCGTCCGGCCCGGACACGGCCTGCGCATCGGCTACTACGCGCAGGAGCACGAAACACTCGACCACGACGCCACGGTCTGGGAGAACATCCGGCACATGGCGCCCGACGCGAGTGACCAGGAACTGCGCACGTTGCTCGGCTCGTTCCTGTTCGGCGGCGAGCAGCTCGACCAGCGGGCGGGCACGCTGTCCGGTGGGGAGAAGACCAGGCTGGCGTTGGCCGGGCTGGTCTCCAGCGCGGCCAACGTGCTGCTGCTCGACGAGCCGACGAACAACCTCGACCCGGCGTCCCGGGAGCAGGTGCTGTCCGCGCTGCGCAGCTACACCGGCGCCGTCGTGCTGGTGACGCACGACCCGGGCGCGGTCGACGCGTTGGAGCCGGAGCGGGTGATCGTGCTACCGGACGGCACCGAGGACCACTGGTCGGACGACTACCGCGAGCTGGTCGAGCTGGCCTGAGGTCGGACGGCGGCGAGTCGGCGCGCCGCGGGCTGTCGCGGTGGCGGGGCCGACCGGGCACGGCCCCGGTACGCCCGATCCGCACGAACCATCTGGACGAAAGCCGCCGGGTTCGCGCAGCTCGGGCACCCGGCGAACAGGGGAGTCGGTACGGGCGCGGATCGGGGGGCCGATCCGGGCCCGGCGACACCGGGTTCCGATGTGCGGCCGGGTGACAAGGCTGCGTCGGCGGCGTCACGATCGCCCGCTTCCGGACCGTGCCTGCCGTGCCCCGCAGGCCGGGCCCGCTTGATCGTTTCGGGTGAGGCGAAGATCGTCCTTTTGGCGGGTGGGTTAGGCCGTCCGTGGCGGCTTTCCGGCGATTTTGTCCTCCATCTGGCGTTCCGTCGCCTCCTGTTCGATCATTGGCCACAAGGGGCTTGTGTGGCCCAGAACACTCTCCGGCGAGGAGGCGTGAAGAGTGGCTGACTTGAAGAAGGGCGCGCGCGTCACCGGTAGCACGCGCACCAAGCTTGCCAACGACCTGCGGAAGAAGTACGAGAAGGGCGCGAGCATTCGGGCCCTGGCGGAGTCGACCGGTCGTTCGTACGGCTTCGTGCACCGGGTGCTGTGCGAATCCGGGGTGCAGCTGCGGGGCCGTGGCGGCGCGACCACCAGGAAAAAGAAGAAGTAGCGCGCCGTCATCCTTCGGCGTCGTCTTCCTGGGGGAAGCACCACCGCGCGCCGAGCAGGGCGAGCGGATAGACAACGTAGCCCCAGCGCGTCGCTGGGGTGAGCATGATCGCCGCGCCGAGGCCGACGGCGAGTCGTAGTGCGGCGTCCGCGCCCGTTCGTGGCGGGCGCAGCACCACCCACAAGCCGATGACCACCGCCGCGGCGGCGAGCAGCCCGAGCGCGACGGCGTGGCCGACGGGCCCGGTCTCGGCGATCAGGTGACCCGGCAGGGGGCTGGCCGCGGGGGAGGGCACGGCGCCACGCCCGGCCGGGAAGGCCAGCACGTGCTCGGCGAACGCGGCCGGGTCGACCAGCACCGGGACGTGTACCACGGCGGTGGTGCCGGTGAATGCCGCCGTGAACCGGCCAAGGCTCGCCCAGCCACCGCGAGCGACGATCAGCGCCCCCGCCACCACGACGGCGGGT
Source organism: Thermocrispum sp. (assembly GCF_002919275.1). NCBI lineage: Bacteria > Bacillati > Actinomycetota > Actinomycetes > Pseudonocardiales > Pseudonocardiaceae > Thermocrispum > Thermocrispum sp. The sequence goes on from NZ_PKFA01000059.1 coordinate 13,559, forward strand.
GCGGCGGTGAGCTTGGCGCCCACGACCACGGCCAGCAGCACCCCGGCGGCCACGTAGTTGGCTCGCACGGCCAGTACCAGGGCCAGGATCAGCATGCCGATCACGGCCAGGTCCGGCCCGGCCACCGCGAACGTCATCGCGGTGGCCGGGCACAGCACCGCGATCTGTGCCGCGGCGATCGGCACGGGAGGGCTGCCGAGCAGGCGCAGGCCGAGCCAGACGCACAGGGCCGCCACGGCCACGAACCACAGCCGGGCGTCGGTGATCACCTGCACCACCGCGAGGTCGCTGACGCCGAGCTGGGTCGCCACGGCCCTGGGCAGCCCGAACAGGGCCATCGCCGGGCCGTAGGGCGTGTAGTCGTCGACCTCGGGCGGCCTGCCGAGTGCGAACACGTCGACGTACGGGGTGCCGGTCTCCAGCAGCAACAGCCCCGAGCGTTCGATGACCCAGACCTCAGGCTGGGCCGCCCAAGCCGCTGGGCTGTCCACCCAGTCGCCGCCGTCGAGCCGGGCGGCCACCAGAAAGCCGAGCGGTGCAAGCATGCCGACCACGAACGCGGCGGCCGCGCCGGTCCATCGCGAGCCCCACCAGCCGGTCCGGGCGCCGGAGGCCAGCAGGACCACCGTGTGCGCCGCGGCCAGCAGGTATCCGGCGGTCGCGAAGGCACCCCAGATGCTGTGCGTGCGATAACCCGACGCGAGCGCGGTGATCAGGGCGAACGCCGCGAAACCCACGTACACCGCAAGGTCGAGGCGCAGTGGGCGAGTGATCGGCGAGAACATGGTCGCCGCATTATCGCCGATCTTCCTCCGCGGATGCCCGCCGCGTGCTCCTTTGCCCGGTGTCCGGCAGGCGGCCGGCCGGTGCCGTCACGCCTGCCCGGAAGGGACCGGATGGACCCCGGCGGCGCCCGGCATGCCCTCCCGGTGCCGTTCCGCTCACGGCGAACAGCAGAAGGCGCGGGAATGATCGCGTCGGAGGGTGGCGTTACGCTGGGGAGACAGCTGCGAAACCTCCACTATAGATGAGGTATTCATGGACAACACGTGGCATCTGCTGCGCAGCAGCATGCACGCGGAGGAGGCGCCGAAAGGGCTGGCGCCCGGAACCGTGCGGCGGGTGGTGCGCTTCGCGCGGCCGCACTGGCGGCGGCTGGCCGTCTTCGGCCTGCTGACCGTCGTCGCCGCGGTGCTGGCGGTGAGCACGCCGTTGCTCGCCGGGCGGGTCGTCGACGTGATCGTCAGCGGTGAGTCCGCTGAGACGGTCGTGACGTTGGCTCTGATCATCGCCGGGGTCGCGGTGGCGGACGCGGCGGTCGGTCTGGCGGAGCGCTGGCAGTCGGCGCACATCGGCGAAGGCATCATCTTCGACCTGCGGCGGGCGGTGTACGAGCACGTGCAGCGCATGCCGATCGCGTTCTTCATGCGGACGCGCACCGGCGCGTTGGTGAGCAGGCTGAACAACGACGTCATCGGGGCGCAGCGCACGTTCACCGCGACGTTGTCCGGCCTGGTCACCAACGTGGTCCAGCTGGCGCTGTCGCTCGGCGTGATGGTGGCCCTGTCCTGGCAGGTCACGCTGCTGGCGCTGGTGCTGTTGCCGGTCTTCGTGCTTCCCGCGCGGCGGATCGGGCGGCGCATGGCCAACCTGCAGCGGGAGGCGTCCCGGCACAACGCGACCATGACCACGCAGATGACCGAGCGGTTCTCCGCACCAGGTGCCACGCTGGTCAAGCTGTTCGGCCGGCCGGATGCCGAAGCGGAGGAGTTCGCCGAGCGAGCGGGCCGGGTGCGCGACATCGGCGTGCGCACCGCGATGCTGACCCGCTGGTTCATGACGTTGTTGACGTTGGTGTCGGCGCTGGCGCTCGCCCTGGTCTACGGCCTGGGTGGCTGGCTGGCCATCGCCGGGACGCTGGACGCGGGCACGGTCGTCTCCTTGGCGCTGCTGCTGACCAGGCTGTACTCGCCGCTGACCGCACTTGCCAACGTCCGCGTCGACGTGATGACGGCGCTGGTGTCCTTCGAGCGCATCTTCGAAGTGCTGGACCTCAAACCGATGATCACCGAGAAGCCGGCCGCGGTCGACGTGCCCGCGGGGCCGGTCTCGGTGGAGTTCGACGACGTGCGCTTCTCCTATCCGTCGGCGGACAAGGTGTCGCTGGCGTCGCTGGAGGAGGTCGCGACGCTCGACACGCGCGGCGGCGAGGAGGTCCTGCACGGCATCAGCTTCACGGCGGCGCCCGGCCAGATGGTCGCCCTGGTGGGATCCTCCGGCGCGGGCAAGTCCACGATCGCGTCGCTGGTTCCCCGGCTCTACGACGTCGACAGCGGCGCCGTGCGGCTGAGCGGTGTCGACGTCCGGGACCTGACGTTCGCCTCGTTGCGGTCCACGGTGGGGGTGGTGACCCAGGACGGCCACCTGTTCCACGACACGATCCGGGCCAACCTGGCCTACGCCGCGCCGGAGGCCACCGATGCGGAGATCTGGGCCGCGCTGGAGCGGGCTCGCCTGGCGGACTTGATCCGCAGCCTGCCGGATCAGCTGGACACCGTGATCGGCGAACGGGGCTACCGGCTGTCCGGCGGTGAGCGGCAGCGGCTGACCATCGCCCGGCTGTTGCTGGCCAAGCCGAGGGTGGTGGTGCTGGACGAGGCCACCGCGCATCTGGACTCCGAGTCGGAGGCCGCGGTGGGCGAGGCGCTGGCGGACGCCCTCGACGGGCGAACCGCCCTGGTGATCGCCCACCGGCTGTCCACGGTCCGCGCCGCGGATCAGATCCTGGTGGTCGAGGGCGGCCGCATCGTCGAGCGCGGCACCTACGACGAACTGCTCGTCGCCGGCGGCCGGTTCGCCGAACTGCACCACACCCAGTTCGCCGACAAGGACGCAGCGGCTGCGGCATGATGGCGGCATGACCGACGCCGCGATCAAGCCTCCTGGGCTGCGGACGCTGGCGCCACCCGGCCGGGTGAACGCGGTGGTCATGCTGCTGCACGGCGGCGCGGAGTCCAGCCACGAGCCGATCCGCTGGTGGTCCGGGCCCTGCCTGCGGATGACCGGCTTCGGGGTGGACGTGGCGCTCACCGGCCGGTCGTACGGCGTCGCGGCCGCCTTGGTACGGAACCGGGTGCGGGGATGGAACGCACCGGCGCTTGATCCAGTGCACGACGCCCGGTGGGCGCTGGAGCGGATTCGCCAGCGCTACCCGGACACGCCGGTCGTGCTGGTCGGCCACTCCATGGGCGGCCGGGTCGCCATGCACGTGGCCGACGACGAGGCCGTGGTCGGCGTCGCCGCGCTGGCCCCGTGGACACCGGCCGAGGACGGGGTCGGCGCGCTCCGTGGCGTGCCGGTGCTGATCGCCCACGGTCTGGAGGACACCATCACCAAGCCCGCGGATTCGCTCGACTTCGCCCGGCGCGCCACGGCTGTCACCGACGTCGTGCGGTTCGAGCTGGCCGGGGAGACGCACGCGCTGGTGTGGCGGGCGCCGACCTGGCACCGGCTCGTCCGTTCCTTCGTGCTGCACGTTCTCGGCAAGCGGGAACCGGCGGGCCCGCTGCGCTACGGGCTGAGCCTGTCGGGTGACCGCAGGCTACGCGTGCGGGTGTAATCGGCCGGCGCGCGGCGGGGTCGTCACATCGGGCATATGTCGGCAATGCGATGATGCCGGGCAACCGCAGTGCACATGTCACGAGGTAACGAGAGACGGGCGAGCGCATGGTCGAGCCACAGGGACCGGGAGCCAACCGTCCACCTGGGCGGGATCCACGCCGACCGGGAAGCGGCGGCAGGCCGCCGCACCAGTCGACCCGGATGATGCCGTTGCCGGGTGGCCCCGGCGGGCCACGGCGGCCCGGGGTCAGGCCACCGGGCCCGGCCGCGGGCGCGAACGCCCACCGGCCCACGGAGCCGATGCCTGCCCGGCCCCGTCCGCAGCGGCCGGGACCGGAGCGGTCACGGCCGGAGCCGCCGCAGCGCGCGGAACCGCGTCCTCGGCGCCGCCGCCGGGTGACGTTCGGCAAGGTCCTCGGGATCTTCGCGCTGGTGCTTGTGCTGTTCCTGGTGGGCGTGTGGATCTACCTGGACGTGTCCATCCGGCGGGTGAACGCCATCGGCGACTATCCCGGCCGCCCGGCCGCCGGAGAGGGCACGAACTGGCTCATCGTCGGGTCGGACAACCGCAAGGGCCTGTCCAAGGAGGAGATCAAGCGGCTGCACGTGGGCAGGCCGGACAGCAACGCCACCGACACGATCCTGCTGGCCCACTTGCCGGACAACGGCACCAAGCCGACGCTGGTGAGCTTCCCGCGCGACCTGATCGTCACCACCCCGGACTATCCGAACGGCATCAAGATCAACGCCGTGTACGCGTCGGGCAAGGGCCCGCGGCGGCTGGTGAAGACCATCGAGCAGGTGACCGGCCTGCGTATCGACCATTACGCCGAGATCGGCCTCGGCGGCTTCGCCACCATGGTGGACGCCATCGGCGGTGTGGAGATGACCATCCCGAAGGACATGGTCGACAGGTCCAACGGGCAGCGGCTGAAGGCCGGTACCTACAAGCTGGACGGGGCGCAGGCGCTGACGTTCGTGCGTATGCGCAAGAGCGACGCAACGCCGCGGTCGGACCTGGACCGGGTGGCCAACCAGCGCAAGTTCATCGGGGCGCTGGCCAACGAGATCGCCAGCCCCGGCACGCTGCTGAATCCGTTCGACGTCTTCCCGCTGCTCGGCGAGATCCCGGACGCGCTGAGCATCGACGAAGAGGACCACCTGCACCACCTGTTCTGGCTGGCGTGGGCGGCACGTGGCATCTCCGACGGCGGCATGGTGACCACCACGGTGCCGGTGACCGGGTGCGACGCCACGACGACCGACGAGGCCAAGGCGAAGCAGATGTTCGACGCGTTGCGCAACGACCAGGAGCTGCCGGACAGCGTGATCAACGCGACCGACACCAACTGCGGGTGACCGCGCACGCGGCCAGGCAGTCGTGCCGGTTCAGTCGCGGCTGCGCGCCCGGCGCAGCACCTCCAGTGCTCGGTCGGCGTGCACGTTCATCCGCACTTCGCTCTTGATGACCTCGAGCACCGACCGGTCGGTGTCGATGACGAACGTCTGGCGCTTGACCGGGAGGATCGCCAGCTTGCGGTCCACGCCGAACTGCCTGGCCACCGTGCCGTCGGCGTCGGACAGCAGCGGGAAGTCGAACGAGTTCTGCTCGGCGAACCGGGCCTGCTTGCCGACCGGGTCGCGGCTGATTCCGACGCGCTGTGCCCCGACGGCGGCGAACTCGGCCGCCAGGTCGCGGAAGCGACAGCTTTCCGCGGTGCATCCCGGTGTCATCGCCGCCGGGTAGAAGAACAGCACGACCGGGCCGCCGGCCAGGAACTCGGACAGGCTGCGCGGCCGGCCGGTGTGGTCCGGCAGGGTGAAGTCCTCGACGATGTCGCCCGGTTTCATGCCGTCATCATGCCTCAGCCGCCTTGGTGACGCTCGGGCACGCGTTGGTGTCCGCTGGCACGTAAGCGCGGGTCCGTGCTGCTTGCCGGTGGCACCCGTGGCCGGTGCGTGGTGACGTATGGCCGCGGGCCAGCTGGTTCCCGGTGACGCGTGGCCGCGCGTCCTGGCGGGCCGCTGGTCGTGGACACATCCGCCCGGCCGCCGCTGCTCTTCCCGTGAGTGGGAATCGAAGCCGCGACGGCCCTGCGGGTCACCGGCGGCTCGTCCCGCCGGTTCGAGCAACTTGCGCTTGGTCACGTGTCGTGCTGCGGGCCGGCGGAGACGTTGGCGGGGTCACCGGCCTCGGCCAGCAGCTTCTCCATCGCCGACGCGGTGAGCGGCTGATGAATCGCCGGGCCGCGCACCGCGCTGACACCCAGTTCGGCCAACCGCTGCATCTGATCCCGGCTTTCCACGCCCTGGGCGGACACCCGGATGCCCTGCTCGAACGGCTTGGCCAGGAAGTCGTGCAGACCGCGCATGGTCGCGCTGGTCTCCACCGGGTAGTCCGCCGAGACCAGCTCCACCATCGACTCGGCCAGGATCACGTCGTGCAGGGGCAGGTCGCCGGTGAACACGTCGAACTGCGACGGGTGGGTGATGAGCAGACCGACGCGGACCCCGAGATCCGCCAGCAGCGCGTAGGACTCGCGCACGTCACCGCGCTCGTCGTCGAGCGTCGTCGCCTTCGTCCACACGCTCAGCGACTCGGCGGGCAGCTGGTGCTCGTCCAGGGCGGACCGCACCATGCCGACCAGGTCCTGGTCGATGGCCAGGCGGGACGGCAGCCGGACGGCCAGCTCGGCCACCGCCGGGCCGAACTGGGCACGCCAGCGCGCCAGCGTGGCCACCGCGTCGTCGATCATCCACCGGCCGATCGGCACCGTCATGCCGGTCAGGTCGGCCATCGGGATGAACTCGTGCGCCTCGAGCACACCGTCGTCCGGGTGATTCCACACCAGCTCGGCCTGGATCAGCACCAGTTCGCCGGAGCCGTCCGGGCGCACCGTCGGCTGGTAGCGGAACTCGAACTCGCCGGTCTCCAGCGCGCCGCCGAGCACCGCACCGCGCTTGGCGAGGTGCCGTTCCCGCCGGTCCTGTTCGGCGTCGAACATCATCCACTGCGCCCGCCCCGCGGATTTCGCCCGGTGCACGGTGATCTCCGCGGCGCGCAGCAGATCGTCGGCGGAACCACCGGTCGAGCGCACCACGATGCCCACGCTCGCACTGAGCGCGATGCCGTTGCCGTCGAGGTAGAGCGGTTCGGCGAGTTCCTTCAGCACTTCCTCGGCCTGCCTGGTCAGCGCCTGGCCGGTGAACGAGCCGCGGAGCAGCACGCCGAACCGGTCGCCGATCATCCGGCCGATCACCGCCTCCGCCGGGAAGATCTCCCGCAGCTTGTCCGCGACCCGGCTGAGCATCCGGTTGCCCACCTCGGGGCCGAGGCCGTCGTTGATCAACCGGAACCCGTCCAGGTCGAACACGATGAGCGCCAGCTGCGGGTGGGTGCGATCCACCATCGCGGCTTCGACCTTGCCGCGGAAGCTGTCGGCATTGGGCAGCCCGGTCAGCGGGTCGTGCACGTTCTGGTGGCGCAGCATTTCCTGTAGCAGGTGCAGTTCGCTGGTGTCGCGCACCACGACGGCCGGGTAGCGCTGCTTCGGGTCGTCGCCGGGCAGCGCGATCACGGTGAGCTCGGCGTGCATCGGGCCGTCGGTGGCGTGCTCCATGACCGCGGGGACGGTTCGCCCGGTCGGCGGCGGGTTGTCCGGGTCGGCGATCAGGCCACGGATCATCGCCGCGTCGCCGTCGCCGGTGAGGATCTCGACGAAGGGTTTGCCACGCAGCTCGGCGGGGTCGACCCCGAGGAACCGGCCGAGGGCCTGGTTGGCCTCGGCGATGATGCCCTGCCGGTCGGTGAGCGCGATCCCGAACGGCGCCGCGGCGAACAGGGCGACGAACCGATCGGCGGACGGGGTCGCCGAGCCTGGCTGTTCACCAGGAGAAGTCAAGGAAGCACCTCGTGTGCAGTAGTCGTCGACGCCAGCACACGGGCCCCGAACACCATGTGCCGGCACGGATGGGACGGGATGGGGGGTTCTGCCAGTAAACATCCGGTCGCACCCCGCGATCAAGCCGCCATGCCACCCTCGGCCGCTCCGAGGCAAAAAAACCTTCACGAACGGCTCCGCGTCGCCGTGGGTGGTTCACCCGGCTTGGTGGTCGTATCACCGGGTGGAGCTCTTGGGCGCCGGGCGTGATGATCACCGTCGGTACAGGCGGACCGGAAGGCCGTCGGCGGGCACGGGCAGCGCGGTGTGGTCCCAGCGCAGCTGGTACGACTCCGGCAGCCACCATCGGTAGCGCATCAGCATAGCGTGCAGCAGTGCCTTCACCTCGTACATTCCGAAGTGCATCCCGATGCACTTGTGCGCCCCTCCGCCGAACGGGACCCAGGCGAACCGGTGCGAGCGGTCCTCCCGGCGCGGTTCGGCGAACCGCATCGGGTCGAACGCGTGCGGATCCGTCCAATATTCACTCAAGTAGTGGTTGAGTGTGGGGGAGAGCACGACGAGGGTGCCGGCCGGGACGTAGTGCCCCATGAGGTCGGTATCCCGCACGGTCTTGCGCATCAGGCTGGGTACCGGAGCCGCCAGGCGCAGCGATTCCTTGATCACCAGCTCCAGCGTGCTCAGCGCATCCAGCTCCGCCAGGCCGAGCGGCCCGGGGCCGACGGTGCGCGCTTCCTCGCGCACCCGCTCCTGCCAATCCGGGTGTTTCCCCAGGTAGTACACCGTGGCGGTGGTGGTGATGGTGGCCGTGTCGTGCGCCGCCATCATCAGGAAGATCATGTGGTTGACGACGTCGGTGTCGGTGAACCGGGCGCCGTCGGCGTCCTCGGCGTGGCACAGGGCCGCGAACAGGTCGGACGAGTCCGAGGCCCGCTTGGCGGGCAGCCGCTCGGCGAAGTAGCGCTCCAGCAGCTCGCGGCCACGCACGCCTGCCCACCAGCGGCCACCCGGGATCGGTGCGCGGACGAACGACGTGGTGGCCCGTACCGCGTCGACGAACGCCTTGTTGATCTCCTTGGACGCACCGCTGGGTGTGTCCATGAAGACGCGTGCGGCCACGTCCAGGGTCAGCTGCTTCAGCTTCCAGTACAGCCGGACCGGGCGGTCCGTCGGCAGTGCGGTGACCCCGCGGTCGACGACCGGTCCGAACTGCTCGGCGTAGCCGGCCAGGCGCTCGCGGGTGAACGCATGGTTCATGATCCGGCGGTGCCGCAGATGCTCGTCGAAGTCGAGCAGCATCAGGCCGCGGTGGAAGAACCGGTCGATCAGCGTGGCCCAGCCCTGCTGGGAGTACACCCGGTCCTTGTTGACCAGCACGACCTGGGTGGCGTCCGGGCCGGCGGCGGCCGCCACACGCCGGCCGAGCATGCCGCCCCACGACACCGGGCCCAGGCGCCGGTAGCGGGCCAGGGCGAAGTCGACCGGGTGGCGCATGTGGGCCAGCGTGTGACCGATGAACGGCAGGCCGAAGTCGCCGAGCACCGGTTTCAGGCCGCTGCCCGCGGGCGGGGTGGCCAGCGGGGTGGGGGAGGCGTGCCCGTGCAGCAGCTTGCGGTCCACCATGCCGGGCAGGCTCACGGTGGCGAGGGTGGGTTTGTGCTGCCGAAGCACCACGGCTGCCTCCGTGCGGACGGACTGGACAAGCGTCCAACTCACCGTCCACCGGTGCCGCCTGGGCTGTCAATGCACCAAAGCGGTCATGCTGAAACAATCAAGCACGCTTGATTTTTGTTGCCGGGGATGCGAGGCTGGCCGCATGGTGGACGTTGCCGCGGTGGTGCGCGACTTCGAAGCCGAAGCCGCGGAGCTGGACGGGGTGGTGAACCGGCTGACGCCGGAGCAGTGGCAGCTTGCCACGCCCGCGCCCGGCTGGACGATCGCGCACCAGATAGCGCACCTGGCGTGGACCGACGAGATCGCCGTGGTGGCGGTCACCGAGCCGGAACGATTCTCCACCATGGCCGAGCGGGCCGCGGAGAACGTGGACGAGTATGCGGACCGGTCCGCGCACGAGGGGGCCAAGGCGCCTCCGGAGGAACTGCTGGCGCGCTGGCGCGCGAGCAGGAGGAAGCTGGCCGATGCGCTGCTTGCGCTGCCTGCCGGGCGCAAGATCCAGTGGTTCGGCCCGCCGATGAGTGCGGCGTCGATGGCCACCGCTCGCCTGATGGAGACGTGGGCCCACGGCCAGGACGTCGTCGACACGCTGGGGATCGAGCGCGTTCCGACCGAGCGCCTCCGGCACGTGGTGCACATCGCCGTGCGTACCCGGGACTTCGCGTACTCGATCAACGGGCTCACGCCGCCCGGCGAGCAGTTCCGGGTGGAGCTGACCGGGCCCACCGGCCAGGTGTGGACCTGGGGGCCGGAGGACGCCGGGCAGCGCGTCACCGGCAACGCCCTGGACTTCGCGTTGCTGGCCACCCAGCGACGGCACCGGGACGACTGTGCCGTGCACGCGGTCGGCCCGGACGCCGAGCGCTGGCTGGAGATCGCCCAGGCGTTCGCGGGCCCGCCGGGCAAGGGACGACAGCCGGGGCAGTTCGCATGAGTGCGCAACGACCGGTGCGGATCGGCAACGCCTCCGGGTTCTACGGTGACCGGTTCGCGGCCGTGCAGGAACAGCTGACCGGCGGGGAGCTGGACTACCTGACCGGTGACTACCTGGCCGAGCTGACGATGCTGATCCTCGGCCGCGACCTGCTGAAGGACCCCAGCCGCGGGTACGCCAGGACGTTCCTGCGGCAACTGCGGGAGAACCTGGCCTTGGCGAAGGACCGCGGGGTGAGGATCGTGGTCAACGCCGGGGGCCTGAATCCGGCCGGCCTGGCCGACGCCGTGCGGTCGCTGGCGCGGGAGCTCGACGTCGACGCCGCGGTCGCCCACGTCGAAGGGGACGACCTGCGGGCCCGCGCGGGGGAACTGGGATTCGGCAAGCCGCTGACGGCGAACGCCTACCTGGGCGCGTGGGGGATCGTCGAGTGCCTGCGCCAGGGAGCCGACGTGGTCATCACCGGCCGGGTCACCGACGCCTCGCTGGTCGTCGGCCCCGCCGCGGCCCACCACGGCTGGGGCCGCGAGGACTACGACGCCTTGGCCGGTGCCGTCGTGGCCGGGCACGTGGTGGAATGCGGTGCCCAGGCCACCGGCGGCAACTACGCGTTCTTCGACGATCGGTCCGAGGTGCCGGATCTGCGGCACCCCGGTTTCCCCATCGCGGAGGTCTACGCCGACGGATCGAGCGTCATCACCAAGCATCCAGGCACGGGGGGAGCGGTCACCGTCGGCACCGTGACCGCGCAGCTGCTGTACGAGATCGCCGGTGCGCGTTACGCCGGTCCGGACGTGACCGCGCGATTCGACACCATCCGGCTCAGCAGCGACGGTCCGGACCGGGTACGCATCAGCGGGGTGCGGGGCGAGCCGCCACCCCCGGAGCTGAAGGTCTGCCTGAACTCGCTCGGCGGGTACCGCAACGCGACGACGTTCGTGCTCACCGGCCTGGACATCGAGGCCAAGGCCGCCCTGGTACGCGACCAGATGGAGCAGCTGCTGGCGAAGGCGCGCCCCGCCGAAGTGCGGTGGACGCTGGCTCGCACCGACAAGCCGGATGCGGCCACCGAAGAAGAAGCCAGCGCGTTGCTGCACTGCGTGGTCAAGGACACCGACCCCGCGAAGGTGGGCAGGGCGTTCAGCGGCGCGGCCGTGGAACTGGCGCTGGCCAGCTATCCGGGCTTTCACGTCACCGCGCCGCCGGGCGATGGCAGCCCGTATGGCGTGTACACGCCCGCCTACGTCGACGCGCGCAAGGTGCCGCATGTTGCGGTGTTGCCCGATGGGGCACGCGTCGAAATCGCCCCGGCGCAGCGGACGCAGGAGCTGACCGACCTGCCGGAGCCGGAGCTCCCCGAACCGTTGCGGCCGCAGTCGTACCGCCGGGCGCCGCTCGGCCTGGTCGCCGGTGCCCGCAGCGGTGACAAGGGTGGCGACGCCAACGTCGGGGTCTGGGTCCGCACCGAGGCGGCGTGGCGATGGCTGGCCACCACCCTGACCGTGGACGAGTTCCGGCGGCTGCTCCCGGAAACCGCCGACCTGCCCGTCCGCCGGTACCTGCTGCCGAACCTCAAGGCGATGAACTTCGTGGTCAGCGGCCTGCTGGGGCAGGGGGTCGCGTCGCAGGCCCGCTTCGACCCGCAAGCCAAGGCGCTCGGCGAATGGTTGCGCAGCAGGCACGTCGACATTCCGGAGGAACTGTTGTGACCAGCCCGTTCGACACCCCGGAACGCAAGGCACTGCGGGAGATGACCGCCCGGTTCGCCGAGGAGCACATCCTGCCCTACCAGGACCAGTGGGAGCGCGACGGCGAGTTGCCGCGCGAGCTGCATCGCAAGGCCGCCGAGGTCGGACTGCTCGGGGTGCCGTATCCGGAAGAGGTCGGAGGCGGTGGCGGCGACATCATCGACGCGACCGTGGTCGCCGAGGAACTCGGCTACCGGGGCGTCGCCGGTGGCGTGCAGGCGTCGCTGTTCACGCACAGCATCGCCCTGCCGCACATCATCGCCGCGGGCAACCCGGCTCAGATCGACCGCTGGGTACGCCCGACGCTGGCGGGCGAGAAGATCGGCGCGCTGGCGATCACCGAACCCGACGGCGGCTCCGACGTGGCCAACCTCCGCACCACCGCCCGCCGCGACGGTGACCACTACGTGGTCAACGGGGCCAAGACCTACATCACCTCCGGAGTCCGCGCGGACTTCGTCACCACGGCGGTGCGCACCGGTGAGCCCGGCGCCCACGGCATCTCGCTGCTGGTGATCGAGAAAGGCACGCCGGGGTTCACCGTCAGCCGCAAGCTCGACAAGATGGGGTGGCTGTCCTCGGACACCGCGGAGCTGTCGTTCGCCGACTGCCGGGTGCCTGCGGAGAACCTGATCGGGGTGGAGAACACCGGATTCGCACAGATCGCGCAGCACTTCGTCACCGAACGGCTGTCGCTGGCGGTCCAGGCCTACGCCGCCGCGCAACGCTGCCTGGATCTCACGGTGCAGTGGTGCCGCGACCGGTCCACCTTCGGCCGCCCCCTGATCTCCCGGCAGACCGTGCAGCACAGGCTCACCGAGATGGCCAGGCGGGTCGACGTCGCCCGGGTGTACACCCGGGACCTCGCGGTGCGCTACGCGGCGGGGGAGAACGTGCTGGTCCAGGTGGCGTTCGCGAAGAACACCGCGGTGGAGGCCGGCCAGTGGGTGGCCAACGAGGCGGTGCAGCTGCACGGCGGGATGGGGTACATGCGGGAGAGCGAAGTGGAGCGCCAGTTCCGCGACATGCGCATCATCGGCATCGGCGGCGGCACCAACGAGATCATGCTGCAACTGGCCGGAAAACTGCTGGGATACTCGGCATGACCGTTCTGACCACCCGCGTCGACACCCGCAGCGACGAGTTCGCGGCCAACCGCGACGCGATGCTGGCCAAGCTCGACGAGCTGGCCGCCGAGCACGCCAAGGCCGTCGCGGGCGGCGGCGAGAAGTACGTCGAACGCCACCGGAAACGGGGCAAGCTGCTCGCCCGGGAACGCATCGAGCTGCTGGTCGACGAGGACTCGCCGTTTCTGGAGCTGAGCCCGCTGGCGGCATGGGGGACCGACTTCGCCGTCGGCGCCAGCATCGTGACCGGCATCGGCGTGGTCGAAGGCGTGGAATGCATGATCATCGCCTCCGACCCGACGGTGAAGGGCGGCACCTCGAACCCGTACACGCTGCGCAAGTCGTTCCGCGCCGCCGACATCGCCGCGCAGAACAACCTGCCGACCATCAACCTGGTCGAATCCGGTGGCGCCGACCTGCCCACCCAGAAGGACATCTTCATCCCGGGCGGGCGCATCTTCCGTGACCTCACCAGGGCCTCGGCCGAGCGGCGCCCGACGGTGGCCCTGGTGTTCGGCAACTCGACCGCGGGCGGCGCCTACCTGCCGGGCATGTCGGACTACGTGGTGATGGTCAAGGAGCGCGCCAAGGTGTTCCTCGGCGGCCCGCCGCTGGTGAAGATGGCCACCGGGGAGGAGGCGGACGACGAATCGCTGGGCGGCGCGGACATGCACGCCCGCCAGTCCGGCCTGGCCGACTACCTCGCCGTGGACGAGCAGGACGCCATCCGCCTCGGCAGGCGCATCATCGCCCGGCTCAACTGGCGCAAACAGGGGCCGGCGCCCAAGCCGGACTACGCCGAGCCGCTGGCGGACCCGGAGGACCTGCTCGGCATCGTGCCCACGGACCTGAAGGTGCCGTTCGATCCGCGCGAGGTGATCGCCCGCGTGGTGGACGGCTCGGAGTTCGACGAGTTCAAGCCGCTCTACGGGACGTCGCTGGTGACCGGCTGGGCGGACGTGCACGGCTACCCGGTCGGCATCCTGGCCAACGCCCAGGGGGTGCTGTTCAGCGAGGAGTCGCAGAAGGCCGCCCAGTTCATCCAGCTGGCCAACCAGACCGACACCCCGCTGATCTTCCTGCACAACACCACCGGCTACATGGTGGGCAGCAAGTACGAACAGGGCGGGATCATCAAGCACGGCGCGCAGATGATCAATGCGGTGTCCAACTCGAAGGTCCCGCACATCTCGATCCTCATGGGCGCCTCCTACGGCGCCGGGCACTACGGCATGTGCGGCCGCGCCTACGACCCGCGGTTCCTGTTCGCGTGGCCGTCGGCGAAATCGGCGGTGATGGGCGCCCAGCAGCTGGCGGGCGTGCTGTCGCTGGTGGCGAGGGCGGCCGCGGAAAGCCGCGGCACACCGTACGACGAGGACCAGGACGCGGCCATGCGGGCGATGGTCGAGCAGCAGATCGAAGCCGAGTCCATGCCGTTGTTCCTGTCCGGGCTGCTCTACGACGACGGGATCATCGATCCCCGGGACACCCGGACGGTGCTGGGCATGTGCCTGTCGGTGATCCACAACGCGCCGGTGAAGGGGGCGGACGGCTTTGGCGTCTTCCGCATGTGAGCCCGGGGAGCTGACCTCGGTGCTGGTGGCCAACCGCGGCGAGATCGCCAGGCGGGTGTTCCGCAGCTGCCGGGCACTCGGCCTGTCCACCGTGGCGGTCCATTCCGACGCCGACGCCGATCTCCCGCACGTCCGCGAAGCCGACGCCGCCATCCGGCTCCCGGGCAACACACCGGCCGAGACCTACTTGCGCCCGGAACTGATCATCGAAGCGGCGCGGGCGGCAGGCGCCGACGCCGTGCATCCCGGCTACGGCTTCCTGGCGGAAAACGCCGAGTTCGCGCGCGCCGTCGTGGACGCGGGCCTGACCTGGATCGGGCCCAGCCCGGAGGCGATCGCCGCGATGGGGTCGAAGGTGCGGGCCAAGCGGCTGATGGCGGAGGCCGACGTGCCGGTACTGCCCGAACTCGACCCGGCGTCGGTGACCGCGGACGACCTGCCGGTGCTGGTGAAGGCCTCCGCCGGAGGCGGCGGCCGCGGCATGCGGGTGGTGTCCGACCTGTCCGCGCTGCCGGACGCGATCGCGGCGGCGCAAGCGGAGGCGGGTTCGGCGTTCGGCGATTCGACCGTGTTCTGCGAGCACTACCTGACCTCGGGCAGGCACATCGAGGTGCAGATCCTGGCCGACCGGCACGGCACGGTCTGGGCGGTGGGGGAGCGGGAGTGCTCGATCCAGCGGAGGCACCAGAAGGTCGTGGAGGAGGCCCCCTCGCCGCTGGTGGACGCGGTGCTGCGGGCGGAGCTGTTCGAGGCCGCGCGGGCCGCGGCGAAGGCGATCGGCTACGTCGGCGCGGGCACGGTGGAGTTCCTGGCCGCCGAGCGCGACGGGCGGGTGGAGTTCTTCTTCCTGGAGATGAACACCCGCTTGCAGGTCGAGCACCCGGTCACCGAAGCGACCACCGGGCTGGACCTGGTGGCATGGCAGCTGCGCATCGCACGTGGCGAGCGGCTTCCTGCGGAACCGCCTGCCACTCGCGGCCACGCCATCGAGGTGCGACTCTACGCCGAGGACCCGGCGAAGGACTGGCAGCCGCAGAGCGGCACGCTGCACCGGTTGTCCGTGCCGGACGCGGTGGAGTTCACCAACCCCGGTGAGGCGGGCCTGCGGCTCGACTCCGGCTTCGCGGGCGGTGAGCGCATCGGGGTGCACTACGACCCGATGATCGCCAAGCTCGTCGCCGTCGCGCCGACCCGGCACGAGGCGGCCACCCGGCTGGCGGGTGCCCTGGCCAGGGCGCAGATTCACGGCGTCACCACCAACCGCGACCTGCTGGTCCGCGTGTTGCGCCATCCGGCGTTCCTGGCGGGTGAGACGGACACGGCGTTCTTCACCAAGCACGACCTGGCCACGCTGGCCACGCCGCTCGCCGGCCCCGAGGTCCGCGACCTGTCGGCCCTGGCCGCGGCGCTGGCCGACGCCGCGGAGAACCGCCGCGCCGCCCGGGTGCTCGGCAGGCTGCCGAGCGGCTGGCGCACGGTCCCGTCGCAGCCGCAGCGCAAGGTCTACACCGACGGTGAGCGGGACATCGAGGTCACCTACCGGTGGGGGCGGCACGGGCTGACCGACCTGCCGGAGTGGGCGGCCGGCCGTGGCGTCGAGGCGGTGTCGGCCGAGCCGCACCGGGTCGTGCTGATCGTCGACGGGGTCCGACGCACCTTCTCGGTGGCCCGGTACCCGGACGGCCTGGTGTGCGTGGATTCGCCGCTGGGCTCGGTGAGCCTGCGGCGCCGTCCGCGCTTCGCCGAGCCGGAGCATGCCGCGCCGCACGGGTCGTTGCTGGCGCCGATGCCGGGCTCGGTGCTGCGCGTTGCGGTGGCCGTCGGCGAACGCGTCAAGGCAGGCCAGCCGCTGTTGTGGCTGGAGGCGATGAAGATGGAGCACCAGATCTCCGCCCCGGGTGACGGGGTGGTCACCGAACTGCACGTCGCGCCGGGTGAGCAGGTCGACGTCGGCACGACCCTGGCGGTCGTCCAGGAAGACGAACAGGGAGGGACGGACGCGTGAGTTTCGTCGAGAGCGCCGAACGCCAGGCGCTGCGAGCCGCGGCATTCGAACTGGCCAGCAAGTACGGGCACGAGTACACCCTCAAGCAGGCCCGGTCGGGCGGGAAGACCAGCGAGATGTGGGCAGAGGCGGGCAAGCTCGGCTATCTCGGCGTGGCCGTGCCCGAGGAGTACGGCGGCGGTGGCGGCGGGATCGGCGACCTGGCCGCGGTGTGCGAGGAGTTCTGCGCGGCAGGCGTGCCGCAGCTGCTGATGGTGGTCTCCCCGGCCATCTGCGCGACGGTCATCGCCCGCTACGGCACCGAGCGGCAGAAGCAGCGGTGGCTGCCCCGGTTCGCCACCGGCGAGCTGAAGATGGCCTTCGCCATCACCGAACCGGACGCCGGGTCGAACTCGCACCGGATCGCCACCGTCGCCCACCGCGACGGCGACGACTGGGTGCTCAACGGGCAGAAGGTGTTCATCTCCGGGGTGGACGAAGCCGAAGCGGTGCTGGTGGTCGGCCGCACCGAGGACGCCCGCACCGGCAAGTTGCAGCCGGCGCTGTTCGTGGTGCCCACGGACACCCCCGGCTTCACCGCCCGCAAGATCGAGATGGACATCGTCTCGCCCGACTGGCAGTTCGAGATCTTCCTGGACGACGTGCGGCTGCCCGCGGACGCGCTGATCGGGGAGAGCACCGACACCGCGTTGCTGCAGCTGTTCGCCGGGCTCAACCCGGAGCGCATCATGGGCGCGTCGTTCTCCATCGGCATCGGCAGGCTCGCCCTGCGCAAGGCCGTCGACTACGCCAACACCCGCAAGGTGTGGGACGTGCCCATCGGGGCGCACCAGGCCATCCAGCACCCGCTGGCCAAGGCCAAGGTGGAGCTGGAGCTGGCCAAGCTGATGACCCAGAAGGCCGCCTGGTTGTACGACTCGGGCGACGACATGGCGGCAGGCGAGGCGGCCAACATGGCCAAGTACGCGGCCGCGGAAGCCGCCGTGCACGCGGTCGACGCGGCGGTGCACACGCACGGCGGCAACGGGCTGACCGCCGAATTCGGACTCGGCGCACTGGTCACCGCCACCCGGGTCGGCCGGATCGCCCCGGTGAGCCGGGAGATGATCCTCAACTTCGTGGCGCAGCACTCGCTCGGCCTGCCCAAGTCCTACTGACACGTCCACGCAAAGTCCCGGCGAAGGAGCGCACCATGACGTCCAGCACCGACACGGCGCAGGCAGGCGAACGGGCCGAACGCACACTGGCCGGCAAGACGCTGCTGATCTCGGGAGGCAGCCGCGGCATCGGCGAGGCCATCGCGGTGCGCGCGGCGGCCGACGGCGCGAACGTGGCGTTGATCGCCAAGACCGCCGAGCCGCACCCGAAACTGCCCGGCACCATCTACACCGCGGCGGAGGCCATCGAGCGGGCGGGCGGCCAGGCGTTGCCGATCGTCGGTGACATCCGCAACGACGAAGTGGTCGAGAAGGCGGTGGCGCAGACGGTCGAGCGGTTCGGCGGCATCGACATCGTGGTGAACAACGCCAGCGCCATCAACCTGTCGCCGACCGAGCACATCCCGATGAAGGCCTACGACCTGATGCAGGACATCAACACGCGCGGGGCGTTCCTGCTGTCGAAGGCCTGCATCGAGCACCTGCGCCGCTCCGCGGCCGCCGGCCGGAACCCGCACATCCTGACGCTGTCGCCGCCGATCCGCACCGAGCCCAAGTGGTTCGGCACGATCGGCACCGCGTACACCATCGCCAAGTTCGGCATGAGCCTGGTGACGCTGGGACTGTCCGAAGAGCTGCGTGCGGACGGCATCGCGGCCAACTCGCTGTGGCCGCGCACGACCATCGACACCGCGGCGGTGCGCAACCTGCTGTCGGACATGGCTGCGACGTCGCGCACTCCGCAGATCATGGCGGATGCCGCGCACGCTATCCTCACCAAGCCGTCGACCGAGGTCACGGGGCAGTTCTTCATCGACGACGAGGTGCTGCGCGCGGAAGGGATCACCGACTTCGCGCAGTACCGGTTGTGCGAGCGCGAAGAGGATCTGTCCCTGGACCTGTGGGTCGATCCACCCGCCGTGAAGTCGTGACGTGACCAGAGTTCGCCAACCGCAGCAGGAGCGCAGCATCCAGACGCGCAGGCGGCTGCTCGAGGCCGCCGTGGCCGCGCTGGGGGAGCTGGGCTGGTCCGGCACGACCGTGGCCGTGGTGGCCGAACGCGCAGGCGTGTCCCGCGGCGCCGCGCAGCACCACTTCCCGACCAGGGAGGACCTGGTCACGGCGGCGATGAACTACATGTCCGAGGCGCAGCACGAAGACCTCGAGCGACGAGCCGCCGAGCTGCCGACCGGCCCGGGGCGCCGTCGCGCGGTCATCGAGATGTTGCTGAACCTCTACGCCCAGCCCGCGTTCGTGGCCGCCTTGCACCTGTGGGTGGCCGCGGCCACCGACGAGCGGCTCGCCGAGAAGATCAAACCGCTGGAGCGGGAGGTCGGCAGGCGCGCGCACAAGAAGGCCGTCGAGCTGCTGGAAGTGGACGAGTCCAAGCCAGGGGTACGGGAGACCGTGCAAGCCACCCTGGACCTGGCGCGCGGACTGGGGCTGGCGAACCTGCTGACGGATGACACCGCGCGCCGGGCACGCATCGTGCGGCAGTGGACGGCGATGGTGGAAGCGGAGCTGTACGGCGAGAAATCCGACGACCGACCAGGCAAGTGAGGGCGAGCAGCATGCGCACTTTCTCCACTCCCGACGACCTGCTGGACGCGGTGGGCGAGCAGCTGGGCACCAGCGACTGGCTGGAGATCACCCAGGAGCGGGTGAACCAGTTCGCCGACGCCACCGACGACCACCAGTGGATCCACGTCGATCCGGAACGGGCCAAGACAGGGCCGTTCGGCCGCACCATTGCCCACGGCTACCTGACACTGTCGCTGCTGCCGGTGCTGCTGCGGCAGATCTACCGGGTCGAGAACACCAGCATGGTGATCAACTACGGGCTGAACAAGGTGCGCTTCCCCGCCCCGGTCCCGGTCGGATCGCGGATCCGGGCCACCTCGACGCTGTCCGACGCCAAACCCGTCGACGGCGGCGTGCAGGTGGAGCTGACCACGACCGTCGAGGTCGAGGGCGGCAGCAAGCCCGCCTGTGTCGCGGTGAACGTGGTCCGGATCTACCGCTGACGGCTCAGATCCAGCCGTTCCGGCAGGCGTAGACGGCCAGCTGGAAGCGGTTCACCACGCCTGCCCGCGTGGTGAGGTTCTCCAGGTTGCGGGACAGCGTGCGGCGGCTGATGCCGAGCAGTTCGGCGATGGCGTTGTCGGTGATCCCGCTGGCCAGCAGCTCGATGATCTTGCGCTCGATCGGCCGCAGCGACGACGGTTCCTTGGTGCCGAGGTGCATCGGCAGTGCCGACCGCCACGACGTCTCGAACAGCCCGATGAGCGCGTCGAGCAGGCTGGACTGCCGGATGATCAGCGACGACCGGATGATCTCCGCGTTGGTGTCGGTCAGCGCCACCATCGCCAGCTGGCCGTCGAAGATGCTCAGCTTGACCGGCACCTCGGGCATCACCCTGGCCTCTTCGCCGGCGGCGATGCACGGTTGGATGTTCTGCGCGTAGTAGTCCGGCTGCTGGACGGCGGCCTTGGCGTAGACGCACCGGTAGCGCACGCCGCGCTTGAGGTTCTCCACCTCGATGTCGTTCGGGCCGCGCTGGGTGGTGTACGGGGGAGAGTCGAACCGCAGCACCTCCTTGGTCGCGGCCGACTCCTCGAGCTTGACCCGCTCGGCGATGTGCGGCGCGGTGACCACCTCGACCAGGTCGTCCGGCGACTGCTGCGACACCGTGCGCCGGTACACCCGATAGGCGTTCGCCGCGGCCAGCTCGGCGGCCTTGACCTCGGCCTCCCTGGCCCTGGCCAGCCGCTGCAGGCCGGTGGTCGGCTCGATGGGGGCGACCTCGTCGGAGTTGGTCCTGCCGACCATGCCGAAGTTGGTCAGCGACTCGACCCGCTCGGCGACCTGCTCGGTGGTCAGCCCGAGCTCGTCGCCGATGGCCTGCGGCGTCATCGGGCCCTTGTCCAACAGCAGCAGGTACATCTCGGTGTCCGCCGCGGGCAGGCCGAGAAGTTGCAGATGCTCGGAAAGCTGCTGGTCAGCCATGCACCCTCACCACGCGTTGCGGGTCCGACGAGGATCATCCTACGTGGGAAGGCAAGCACGCGACCACCGCCCCGCCTGCTCGCGGCGACGGGGCGGCGATGCGGTTCTCGGGCAGGCGCGCCGCAGGGCCTGCCGGGGCTTGGCTCGAGTACGTGTCTACCCCAGCGGGTGCGGTGACGGTGGCCAGTCGCGGTCACTGTCCGCCATTCGCCACGTCGGCGTAGCCGGTTCGGCAGGCTCGGGGCGGGTCGGCTACCCGTGGCTCGGCGCATAGGGAACGATGGACCCAGCTGCCGAGTCAGAAGGACACCGGGCTCGGACGACGGGCGCGAGGAACCCTGGAGGCGACCCGGACGGTCCTGACCGGGGCCGGTCACCTGCCGGGCGCGCTGGTGGAAGTGAGGCGATGATGGCACGGGCTCTCGGCAAGCGGGCCGCGGTCGTTGCGGCGGTGTTCGGGCTCGCCGCGACGGCGTGCGAATCGACGGTGCCCGGAACGCCCACCGCGGGTGACGACAAGGTCGAACTGCTCGCCCAACGGGCGTTCGACGAGGCGGTCGGCGCGCTGGCCGCCCGGCCGCTGATGCGCTACGTCAGCACCGTGGCGGGAGCCGACGGCGAGGAGGTCAGCGTCGCGGTGACACGCTCCGGCTCGGTCTACGGCACGTCGACCATCGACGGCCGCAAGATGACCTTCGCGGCCCTCGGCGGGAAGCTGTACGTGCGGACGAGCAAGCAGGTGTGGCAGGACCTGGGGGCCAAGCCGAACGAGGCGAACCAGTTCGCCAACCGGTTCGTGGTGACCGATCCGGCGGACGTGGGCTTCGATCCCGGTGCGCTGCTTCCGCCGGAGAAGGTGGCCGCGCGGCTGCGGGAGGAAGCCGCCACGCAGCAGGGTCAGGACGGTGCGCAGCCCGGTGAGCCGCCGCCGTCGGGCGAGCCGCAACTGAACCGCAAGCGCGTCGAGCAGATGAAGCTCGACGACGGGACCGAGGTGTACCGGATCCCGGTCGGCAAGTACACCGCGGACGTCACGGTCGCCCAGCCGCACCGGCTGGTGAGCACCGACGTCCCGCTCGGCCAGGCAGGCGGCAACCCGCTCCTGCCCAGCGGCGCGCGCACCTTGTTCACCGAGATGGGAGAGCAGCAGGTACGTCAGCTGTTCGCCTCGCTGTCCAAGGCCGCACGCGGGGTGCGGAACGCGGGCGTCCTGGTGCCGAACTTCGAGCTGCGCCAGGGCAACGGGAAGCTCAACTGCGCGGTGGGGGGCAAATGCACCGCGAAAGTCCCGGTGTCCAACTCGTACTCGGGCGGAAAGAACGTGCCGGTCACCCAGTTCGACGTGACGATGCGGGTGACCATGAGTGCCAGCGGCCTGGGCACGCGGACCTGCTCCGACCGGGCGGGGATGAAGCCGAACTCCAGCATCACCATGGCCTGCACGGCGGACTTCAAGCTGGAGCCGAGCTACACCCCGCGTTCGTACCCGGTGCGCGCCACGTGGCGGATCAGCGCGACGGCACGGTACAAGCCGCAGGTGGCCAAGCTCGAGGCGGCCGTGCAGCGAGAGCTGAAGGACCTGCTCGAGGACATCTGACGGCGGGCCGGCTCACCGTGCGGGGAGCTTCGCCGGGCGGCACGACGCGTGTCGACTTTGGCTGACGCATCGGAAGTGTCAACGTGGGTTGACGCCATGGGGGAGGCGACGGACCTGGCAACGGCAGCGGGCGCCGACGATCCACGGGTGGACTGCGCGCTGTGGCGGCCTTGCGCAAGCTGCTGGAACGCCTGGAGGCGGTGCAAGTACGCAACGCACGGGTGCACGCGCTCCGATGGCGCCGCGGACCAGGTCGTCCCAGTGCAAGCACGCAACGCACGGGTGCAGGGCTTGTCGTGGCAGGAGATCGTCAAGGAGCTCGGCGTCACCAGGCAGGCCGTGCACAACAAGTACGGGAGGCGCTGATGGTCGAGAGGTTCACCAAGGTGGCGCGCCGTCGTCGACGGTGCGGTCCACCACGCCGAACGCGCGGGTGATGCCGAAGTCGAACCGGCGCACCTGCTGACGGCCGTGGTGGGATCGCAGGACGGCCGGGCGGCCCAACTGCCGGCCGGGCGCGGGCTGACGCCTCGGATGGTGGCCGCGGAAGCTGCGGAGGCGGCGCGCCGCGCCGGGCTGTAGGAGGAAGAAGTGGCCGCACTGCGTCGCATGGGCATTGACGTGGAGCAGGTTGCCGACCACGTCGAGCGCGTGCACGGACGGGAGCCTTACGGGCGCCGTGGGGAACGCGGCGGAAGGCGCCCGGGTTCAGCCAGGCAGCCGAGGAGATCCTGGCGAAGGCGCTGCGGGAAGCGATCGATCTGCGCAACGACGACATCGGCAGTGGGCATCTGCTGCTGGCCACGGCAGCGGTGCCGGGGGCAGGGAGATCCTGCTCGAGCACCGGGTGACCGACCAAGCGCTGCGCGCGGCCCACGCCAGGGCGAGCTGACCGCCCTCGGGCACGGCCCGGTGGGCGCCGCACCGGGCCTGTCACGGCGAACGCGCGCGGTCAGCAGCAACCGCATTCGGCGCCGCAGTCGCAGCAGCCGTCACAGCAGCCATCGCAGCAGGCGCAGGTCATCGTCGCTCACCTCCTCTCGGCGGATGCGGGTTCGGGACACCATTCGCCGGGGCTGATGTCCGGGCAGCGGCCGCGCGGCAGGTCGCGGACCATGCCTGCCAGGGTGTCGCGGAGCGCGGTGAGCCGAGACAGTTCGGCGTCGAGCTCGGCGATCCTGCGCTGCAGAAGCGTCTCGGCGGGCTCGCACGGGCACACCCCGGTGTCGCGCACCGCCAGCAGGTCGCTGATCTCGCGCAGGCGCAGGCCGAGGCGACGGCACCCCTGGATGAACCGCACGCGGTCGACCGCCGACGGGGGATAGGCCCGGTACCCCGAGGATGTGCGCGGCGGCGGGGGGAGCAGGCCGACGCGCTCGTAGTAGCGGATGGTGTCCGGGCGTACACCGGTGGCCTTGGCCAGATCGGCGACGCGCAGCCCGGCGGCAACGGTCGTGCTCATGTCCACGACGGTAGACCTTGGACCCGGCTCCAAGGTCAAGTCGCCGACCTGCTCCTGGCCACCAGGGGTGCGAGCTTTTTCGCCAAGCGCGGCTCGAGGGTCTCCACGTAGGTCCGGGTCAGGTGGGCACCTTGGCGGTAGACCAGCACGTTGCCGATGACCGGCGGGCACACCTCGCCCGGGCAGATGTAGTCGTTGAGGTCGACGATGTGCACGCCGCGCAGCCCGCGCGCGGCCTCGGTCTGGGCGGGCTGCCCGCTTTCCCGCTCGCCGAGCGAGCGCGGGAACACACACGGCGTCAGGTCGTCACGGTTGGCATCCACGCACTCGTACACCGGCTGCAGGCTCTCCGGCGGCTTCGGGTTGTCCCGCAGCACCACCACCGTGCTGCCCGCTTCCACCAGGCGCGACCAGCGTTCCCGCAGCGCCGAGGACATCGCCTCGCGGGTCGCTGCGGAGTCCGGGTCGGCCGGGTCGATCAGCGCGGTCGACCGGATCTGCGACGTCAGCACCAGGTCAGGCGGATCACGCAGCAGCTCGGCTTCGACGTTGTGACCCCATTCGGTGCAGTTGACGTAGGGGCGGCCGTCCAACGCGATCGTCGCTGGCGTGAACGGGCACGACGACTTGGTGTAGGTGCGCACCCGCCAGCCGCGCTCCTCCGCGATGGTGTCCAGTGCGGAGATCCATTGCAACGCCTTGGAGTCACCGACCAGGGCCATGTCGACCCTGCCGTCCGGGTCACCGTACGTGCAGGAGATCGGCTCGGAGGAGGCCTGATCGACCTGACAGCCCCGGTCGTAGGCGTCGGGGACGTCCTCGGCCGCCTCGAGCGGGTCCGGGCTGACGCCGTCGGCGACGGTCGGGAAGCGATAAGTGTCGGCGGAACGGATGGCCGCGGCGCCGAGCGGGTTGGCCACCGGCTCGTCGGTGGCCAGCTCGGTCGCCCCGATCAGCCCGGATCCGCAGGCCAGGCCGAACGTGGTGAGCAGCGCGCCTGCCCGCAGCGTCAGCATCGGGCGGGCGGAGAACCGCGGGTCGAACCGCACCGGGTTCTCCACCACGCGCAGGGTCAGCCAGGCGGGCAGGATGCTGACCAGCGCCACCGCGAGCCCTTCGGCCTGCGTCAAGCCGCCGAAGGCCTCCGCGGCGACGACGATGAGCGGCCAGTGCCACAAGTACAGCGAGTAGGAGATCCCGCCGATCCACGTCCACGTCGGACGGCCCAGCAGCGCGACAGGTCCACCAGGTCCTGCCGCGGGTCCGGCGGCGATGACGGCGGCGGTACCGAGCGTCGGCAGCAGCGCGTGGTACCCCGGCCAGGGTGTGCTGGTGGTGAGCACCACGGCGGAGGCGACCACGGTCAGCAGGCCCGCCCAGCCCAGCACCAGTGCCACGGGGCGCGGAAGTCTGGCCAGCCGGGCCGCGCCGAGCGCGATCGCGGCTCCGACGGCCAGCTCCCACATCCTGGTCGTGGTGACGAAGTAGGCCTGCTGCGGGTCGGCGGCCGTGTAGTAGACGGACCAGGCGAACGACGGCAGGGCGACCACGGCCAGGCCCGCGCACATCGTCCGGCGCAGACCGGAGCCCAGCCGCCGAGCGGTGACGACGGCCAGGACGACCAGCACCGGCCACACGAAGTAGAACTGCTCCTCGACCGCCAGCGACCAGAAGTGCTGCACCGGGGTGACATCGGAGTCCTCGGCCAGGTAGTCGACCTCGTTGGCGGCCAGCCGCCAGTTGACGAAGTACAGCGCCGCTGCAGCGATGTCTCCGCCGATGTCGGTCCACCGGGTACGCGGGATCACCAGGAACGTCAGCAGCACGGTGACCGCGAGGACGAGGGCGGCGGCGGGCAGCAGCCGCTTGACCCGGCGGGCGTAGAAGCCGGCCAGCGACACGCGTCCGCTGCGCTCCGCTTCCTTGACCAGCAACCCGGTGATCAGGAAGCCGGAAATCACGAAGAAGACGTCCACGCCGACGAACCCGCCGGGCACGAACGGCAAGCCCGCGTGGTAGAGCAGCACCGAGCCGACGGCGACGGCCCGCAAGCCTTCCACGTCGGGGCGGAACCCCGGCGCCGGTCGGGTGCGCCGTGCTGGGGTCGCACTGCGCCGTGCGGTGGCCTGGCCGGATGGCGGGATCACTGCTCTCCTTCTGCTGCGGATCCTTCCTCGTGCAAGTGGGACGACTTACGCAAATCTCCACGGTAGCGGCGCGGCGGTCGTGCCCGGCTTACCGGGTACCCCGCGACCGGGCCCGGTCAGGCATGGGCTGCGCGCGCCGCACGGCAGACGGTGCACCGGAGGGCTGCCCGTTGGCGGCACGATACGACCCGGGCGAGCTTCCGGTCCACCGCTTGAACGCCCGGTGGAAGGCGCTGGAGTCGGCGAAACCCAGCCGGGCCGCGATGTCCTCGACGGTGTCGTCGGTGCTCGTGAGCGCGTCGATGGCGGCATCGCGTCGAACCTCGTCACGCAGCTGCCGGAACGACATGTCGTCCTCTGCCAGCCGCCGGCGCAACGTCTGCGGGCTGATGCTCAGCCGGCTGGCCACCGCGTTCACCGACGGCAGGGCCGCCGGGGAAGCCGTGGCCAGGATGCTGCGTACGGCTTCGGAGGTGGATGTGGCGTAGTCGGGCGGCGAGGCCAGATCGGCGGGCGCGTCGCGAAGGAATTCGCTCAGCGCACGGCTGTCCCTGATCACCGGCATGTCCAGGTACTTGCGGTCGAACGTCGCCGCCGTGACCTTGCTGCCGAACTCCGAGCGGCACCCGAAGGCCAGGTCGTACTCGGTGGCGTGCGGTGGCCGCGGATAGCGGAACTCCATGCGCAGCAGCGGGATGCGCTGCCCGATCAGCCAGCTGGAGAACCCGTGCCAGATGAGCATGATGCCTTCGCACATGAAGTGGTCCGGGTCGCGCACGCCGCGGATGTCCAGCTGCACTTTGGCCGTACCGCCGGTGTAGCGGATACGGAAGCGGGGCGTGCCGGGAAACAGCTCGTAGAACTTCGTGGCCCGCAGCAGCGCCGAGCGCAGTGTCTTCGAGTGCACCGCCGCGTGGCACATCATCGCGAAGGTGCCGCGTTTGCTGGGGTACGGGCCGAGGCCGAGGAATTCGTCGTCGAGCGCCGCGACGAGCACGCGCACCAGACGTGCCGCTTGCTGGCCCGTGACCCGGGAGCGCGGGTCCTGCAACAGTGCCGGGGCGATGCCTGCGGCGTGCAGCAGCGCGTCGAGGTCCAGGCCGGCACGACGCGCACCCGCGAGCGCACC
Organism: Thermocrispum sp.; assembly: GCF_002919275.1. Classification (NCBI taxonomy): domain Bacteria; kingdom Bacillati; phylum Actinomycetota; class Actinomycetes; order Pseudonocardiales; family Pseudonocardiaceae; genus Thermocrispum; species Thermocrispum sp. The sequence continues at coordinate 40,642 of NZ_PKFA01000059.1, forward strand.
CCGGATGTGGTGGATGGATATCGTGCGCGCGTGCATGTCAGGAATGAACGGTACTCATCGTGGTCGCGTGAGCGCTTCGGACACCAATACCGAGCAGTAGTGCCGTGGCTACCGGCGCGGGGATTCGGTGAGGGTTGACAGCATGCGCATGACCCAGGGGAGCAGGGCCGCCAGGATGATCGGCGTCGGCGGGTTCGTCCCGCAGGGCGTGGTGGACAACGAAGAGCTCGCCGCGCGCTTCGGCAAGCCGCCGGAGTGGTTCGAGTCCCGCACCGGGATGTCCACCCGGGCCAGGGCGGGCGAGACGACGCTGACCGAGATGGCGGTCGAGGCCGGAGCCGCCGCGCTGGCCGACGCCAAGGTGGACCCCGAGCAGATCGACCTGGTCATCACCGCCACCTGCAGCGCCGACGCGCCGATCCCCGCGGTGGCCTACGAGGTCATCCGCGACCTGGAGATCAAGTCCGCGGCGGCATTCGACCTGAACACCGCGTGCTCGGGGTTCTGCTACGCGCTGACCGTGGCCAACGATCTGATCCGCGCGGGCACGGCGAACACGGTGCTGATCACCGCGGCGGAACGGATGACCGCGATCACCGACCCGGACGACCTGCCGACCTCGGTGGTGTTCGGCGACGGCGCCGGGGCCGCGGTCGTCACTGGCTCGGACGAGCCGGGAATCGGGCCGGTCGTGTGGGGCAGCGACGCCTCGGGGACGGATCTGATCGTGCAGGACCCGGGCGACCGGTATCTGCGGATGGAAGGCCAGAAGGTGTTCCGCTGGGCCACCACCCAGATCCACCCGATCGCGCTGAGCGCCTGCGAACAGGCCGGGGTGCATCCGAGCGAGCTGGCGGCGGTGGTGCCCCACCAGGCCAACCTGCGCATCGTGGACGCGCTGGCGAGCAAGATCGGCGCGACGAACGCGGTGGTGGCCAGGGACGGCGCCCAGACCGGCAACACGTCGGCGGCGTCGATCCCGCTGGCGCTTCGTCGGCTGATGGACACCGGCCAGGTGGCCTCGGGGGATCTGGCGCTGCTGGTCGGTTTCGGCGCAGGCCTGTCGTACGCCGCACAGGTGGTCCGGGTGCCCTGACCGGTTTGCTTCCGGCCGGAAGTCGGGCATTCTGGACTCCTCCGGCGGAAGGAGGCGGCGATGTCGGCTGCCGCAGCGAACCACGTGGGGCCGGGACGTGCCGTGTCCGTCCGGTATGCCCGGGAGCAGTACGCCATCGGCTACTTGCAAGGACGGGGAGACGCCCGCTTCACCGACGAGGCGCTGGACTTCGCCAGGTTCTACGGCGCCCGATGTGAACGGGCGGGCCGGCTGGTGGACGTGGCCGAGGCATACCGGCAGTGGCGGACGCGCACCCAGTCCGCGCAGCTGCCGTTGCTCGCCGGCTGACCCGGCGAGCGGCTTTCAGCCGGCGAGCAACGGCTCGAGCAGGTCGCCGTGCTCGGCGGCGCGGTCCAGGACCTCGTCACTGGTGAAGCGCAGCTGGTGCTCCGCCCGGCAGGCGGCGACCTCGTCCCAGGTCACCGGGGTCGACACGGTCGGTTCGCTGCGGGCACGCAGCGAGTACGGCGCCACCGTGGTCTTGAACGCGTTGTTCTGGCTCCAGTCGATGAAGACCTTGCCGGTGCGCAGCCGCTTGGTCATCTTCGCGGTGACCAGGTCCGGGTGCGCCGCGGCCAGTTCCTCGGCGACCTCCTTGGCCAGCTCGCTGGCCTGCGCAGAACTGTGCCCGCTGATCCTGGCCAGCAGCTGCATGCCCTTGTTGCCGGACGTCTTGGCCAGCGGGTCCAGCCCGCGGGCGGTCAGCGCCGGCCGCAGCAGCTCGGCGACCCGGCAGCACTCCACGATCGTGGCGGGCGGTCCCGGGTCGAGGTCGAACACCACCAGGTCCGGGTCGGGTGTCCGCTCCACCGCGCGGACGTCGCCGGGGAGCCGCCACTGCGGGGTGTGGATCTCCAGGTTGGCCAGGTTGGCCGCCCAGATCAGCGTGGGCAGGTCATCCGCGACGACGTAGGTCACCTGATCGCGGTTCATGGTCGATCCCGGTGCCGGGACGCGGGCGGTGCGGACCCAGTCCGGCGTGCCTTGCGGGACGTTCTTCTGGTAGAAGAACTCGCCGTCCACGCCGTCCGGGTAGCGCTTGAGCGTCAGCAGCCTGCCCGCGATGTGCGGCAGCAGCACCGGGGCGATCTTCACGTAGTACTCGATGACCTGCGCCTTGGTGAACCCGGTGGCCGGATAGAGCACCTTGCCCAGGTTCGACACCACCAGTTGGCGGTCCGCCACCCGGACGCGCACCCTTTCCTCATTCGGCACGGCGCACCTGCTTGGGGTCGACGTCCGGGCGCAGACCGCGATACGTGGCGTGCCGTAGCCGGTTGTCCGAGGTCCACGAGCCGTAGGTGACTTCGGCGACCAGCTCCGGGCGGACCCAGCGAGCGTCCCGCAGGTGCTCGCGTGGCACGTCGTTGGTGAACGGGTTCACCGTCGTGGCCAGCGGGGCGAGGCGGGTGGCGAGGGTGTCGAGTGTCCGCTCGTCGAATCCGGTGCCGACCCGCCCGGCGTAGGCCAAGCCGTCGTCGGTCTGCACCCCGACCAGCAGGGAACCGATCCGCCCCGACCGGCTGCCCTGACCGGGGCGCCAGCCGCCGATCACCACCTCCTGGTGCTTGGCGTGCTTGATCTTGCGCCAGTCGGGCGAGCGGGTGCCCGGCCGGTAACGCGACGCCAGCCGCTTCGCCACGACACCCTCCAGACCCTGCTGCAGCGAGGCAGCCAGCACCGCGTCCCCGCCGGCGTCGACGAACGTCGGCGGCGTCAGCCAGGACGGGCCGGACAGGTTCAGCCCGGTCAGGATGTCCCTGCGCTCGGCGAACGGCAGGTCGACCAGCGGCCTGCCGTCCAAGAACAGCACGTCGAAGATCAGGTACGTGGCCGGGTAGGTGTCCATGAGCCGGGACGCCTCGGTGGGGGAGGAGTTCATCCGGTGCTGCAATGCGCCGAAGTCGGGGCGCCCGGAGACGAACACGACCACCTCGCCGTCGAGCACGGCCGATCGCGGCGCCAGTGCACGCCCCAACGGCGCCAGCTCGGGGTAGGTGGCGGTGATGTCCCGGCCGGTCCGGGACTGCAGCCTGGCCCGGACTCCGTCGACGAACGCCAGCACCCGCTGGCCGTCCCACTTCATCTCGTAGGCCCAGCCGTCGTCACCCGGGGGCATCCCGGTGCCGCCGGCCAGCATGGGAAGCATCGTGGCCGGCAAGGGCTCCCGCTCGCGGTGGATCATCCAGGTGTCGCCGTCGGTCCGGAACAATGCCCAGCGGCCCCGCAGCTTGCGTCCGTGCAGCGCGAACTTCACGTCGGAGTCGGACCACTTCGAGCACTCGTAGCGGCCGGTGTCGTAGATCCGCATCCGGCCGCCGCCGTACTCGCCCGCCGGGATCTCGCCTTCGAACTCGGCGTACGCCAGCGGATGATCCTCGGTGTGCACCGCCAGGTGGTTCACCGCCGGGTCGAGCGGTAGGCCCTTGGGAATGGCCCACGACACCAGCACGCCGTCGCGTTCCAGCCGCAGGTCGTAGTGCTTGCGCCGCGCGTGATGCTCCTGGACGACGAACAGCCCGCCGCCCGGGTCGCCGGGGGAGCCGTCCAGTTCGGCGTCGGACGGCCACGGCTCCGTGGTGCGTTCCCGGTTCCGCTTGCGGCGGTAGGCGTGCAGGCTCACGGGTCCAACGTAGTGACTTCGCCGCACTTGGCGCAGGTCGGCGCGGTGCAGGTCGCCGGGCACGGGCAGGTCACCCGGCGCCGGTGAAGACCTCGATCCCGGCCGTGCGCTGCAGTAGCGTCGTGCTTGGGTGCTTCACCTGGCGTACGGTGATCACCAGCGACTCCGGCTGGAGGTGGGCGCGGTGCGGGCGATGTGGAAGGGCAGCATCAGCTTCGGGCTGGTCTCCATCCCGATCAAGCTCTATGCCGCCACCGAGGCCAAGAACGTCTCGTTCCGGCAGGTGCACGCCGCCGACGGCGGCCGGATCCAGTACAAGCGGGTGTGCACCGTGTGCGGCGAGGAAGTGCCCTACTCCGACATCGCCAAGGGGTACGAGCTGGCCAACGGCGACATGGTGGTGCTCGACAACGAGGATCTGGCGAGCCTGCCGCTTGCCTCGACCAGCGGCATCGAGGTGCTGGAGTTCGTCCCGCTGGAGTCGGTCGACCCGATGTACTACGACCGCGGCTACTACCTGGAGCCGGACAAGGGGGCGGCCAAGCCGTACGTGCTGCTGCGCGATGCGCTGCACAAGTCCGGGCGGGTGGCCATCGTCAAGGTGGCGTTGCGGCAGCGCGAGACGCTCGCCCTGCTCCGGGTGTGGTCGGACGTGCTGGTGCTGCAGACCATGCTGTGGCCGGACGAGGTGCGGGCCGCCGACTTCGACTTCCTGCACGAGGACGCCCCGCAGTTGCGGCAGGAGGAGATGTCGATGGCGGGCATGCTCATCGAGTCGCTGTCCGAGGACGTCTTCGAACCGGACAAGTTCCACGACGACTACCGCGAGGCCGTCCTCGAGCTGATCGACGCCAAGGCCGAGGGCCAGACCGTCACCCAGCCGGCGAAGGAAACGACCGGCGAGGTCGTCGACCTGATGGCCGCGTTGCAGGCCAGCGTGGAGAGCGCCAAGAAGGGCGACAAGAAGATGGCCGCGGAGGGCGCCGGGGGAACGGCGGCCAAGGGCGGGAAGAAGCCGGCCAAGCGTGGCAGGGCGAAGAAGAAGGAGACCGCCTGACGGGGCGGCGACCGGGTCAGGTGAACGCGGTCAGGTGAATGCCGCCGGCTCGGGTGCCGGGGCCGCCCGGCCCAGGCGGCGGGGCTCCGGCCGCATGCCGGTCCGAATCGCCTCGGGTCCCGGTTCGGCTCAGGCAGCGGCTACCTGGGCCAGGCGGGCGCAGTCGCAGCCGCCCATCACCGAGCCGCAGTCGATCCGCAGGTCGTGCCTGGCTTCGTCGGTGTCGGTGCAATCCGGCTGGGTGCAGTCCGCAGGGCCGGTGGCGTGCACGACCAGCGTCCCGTGGCAGTGGTCGACCCCAGTGGCGCAGTGGGTACACGGCGTGCTCATGACCCTTGGGTACCACTTGCGGGCAGGCGAGTGTGGGAGGTCACGGCTCGCGTGTCGCCGTGCCGTCCCTGTCGTGGCCGCTCACGGGAGGGGAGCCGACCAGACCAGCCGGGTTCCGCCGGCGGCCTGCTGGTGCACGTCCAGCGTTCCCTGCATGGCTTTGGCCCGTTCGGCCAGGTTGTGCAGGCCGGAGTGGGCGACCCGGTCCGGGATGCCCCGGCCGTCGTCGCTGACGTCGATGGTGAACTCGTCGCCGACCGAGATGGTCACGACGACGTTGCTGGCGTCGGCGTGCCGGACCACGTTGCTCACCGCCTCGCGTAGCACGGCTTCGGCGTGCTCGGCCAGGTCCGGCGTGATCACCGACAGTGGCCCGGACATCCGGACCGTGGTGCGCAGGTCGCTGTGGTCGGTCAGCTCGTTGATCGCGTCGGTCAACGCGTCCCGCAACTGCCTGCCGTCGGCACCTTCGTGCAGGTCGAAGATGGTGCTGCGGATGTCGCGCACGACGTCGTGCAGGTCGTCCACCGCCCGGCCGAGCTTGCTCTGCAGGCCGGGGTCGGTGCTGCGCTGCAACGTGCCGTTGAGCGACAACCCGACCGCGAACAGCCGCTGGATGACGTGGTCGTGCAGATCGCGGGCGATCCGGTCGCGGTCGGCGAGGATTTCCAGCTCGCGGGCGCGCCGCTGGGCGGAGGCCAGTTCGAGCGCGATCGCCGCTTGATCGGCGAAGGTGGCGGCCAGCGGCAGCTGGTCGTCCTCGAACGGCGAGGCGTGCGCGGCGCGGAACGCCAGCAGCACGCCGGTCACCTTGTCCCCGGTGCGCAGCGGCACGGCCAGTGTGGGCCCGAGTTCCACAGCCAGCTCAGGGGTGGGGGCGTAGTCCGGCCGGTCCACGCGCAGCGGGCTGCGCTCCCGGTACGCCCTGCCCGCGGTGGACTGCGCGACCGGCAGATGATGGCCGGTGACGATCTCCGCCAGCCGCCCGGAGGCCACCCGCACGACGAGTTCGGTGACCTCTTCCGACGGTGATGCCGGGGGTTTGGGCACCGCCAGCGCGGTCGTGGTCGCCCCGGTCAGCTCCAGCGCGCTGTCGGCGATGAGTCGCAGCACGTCCACCGGATCGGCGCCGGACAGCAGTTCGGTGGTGATCCGCCCGGTGGCTTCCAGCCACATCTGCTGGGTCAGCGCCGTCTCGTACAGCCGGGCGTTCTCCACCGCGATCGCGGCCGCCGCCGCCAACGCCTGCAGCACCAGCTCGTCGTCGGCGGTGAAAGGGGCGCCGTGCGCCTTCTCGGTCAGGTAGAGGTTGCCGAAGATCTCGCCCCTGATCCGGATCGGCACGCCGAGGAACGTCCGCATCGGCGGATGATGCTCCGGGAAGCCCACCGAGTCGGGATGCTTGCTCAGATCGTCCAGCCGCAACGGCCCGTGGTGCCTGGTGACCGCGCCGAGCAGCCCGTGGCCCTCCGGCAGCCTGCCGATCAGCCGCCGGGTCTCCTCGTCCATGCCTTCGTTGATGAAGGCGGTGAGCTTGCCGTCGGGGCCGCGGATGCCCAGTGCGCCGTAGCGGGCGTCGACCAGGTCGACCGCGGCGCGCACGATGCGGCGCAGCGTCGCGTCCAGGTCCAGCCCGGAATTGACCGCGAGCATCGCCTCGGTGAGGGCGTCGAGTTGATCACGCGTGTCGGAGATCTGGTCGATGCGGCGCTGGACCCCGGCCAGCAGCTCGCGCAGACGTGGTTCGGCCAGCGGGCTCCGTGACGGAACCCCGTACTCGCTCGCCCCACCCGTCACCCCAACGATGCTCGCACTGGTTACCGTGCGTTGCAACGATTTGCGGCTTTGTGGGTTATTTGCGATGTTCACCGTTCCGTTCAGTGACGGTCACCGGCCCGATGCGGCGCCGGCGAATCCGTGCTGCCGCCACGCCTCGTACACCGCCACCGCGGCCACGTTGGACAGGTTGAGCGAGCGGGACCCGGGCACCATCGGCACCCGGACCCGGGCGGTGACCCGGGGATGCCGCTGCACCTGTTCGGGGAGGCCGGTGGACTCCGGCCCGAACATCAGCACGTCGCCCGGCTGGTACGCGACCGAGGTGTAGGTCAGGTCGGCGTCGGTGGTGAAGGCGTAGACCGCGGCGTCGCCGCACGCCCGCAAGGCGGTGTCCAGGTCCGGGTGGACATGGGTCGACGCCAGCTCCGCGTAGTCCAGCCCGGCGCGGCGCACCGGTTTGATGTCCAGCGAGAAGCCGAGCGGTTCGACCAGGTGCAGTTCGCAACCGGTGTTGGCGGCCAGCCGGATGGCGTTGCCGGTGTTGGGCGGAATCTCCGGCTGGAAGAAAAGAATGCGGAACATGGCGGTCATGGCGGACATCATCGCGACCCGGCCGGGCGGGTGCTGCGTGCCACTCGCTGATCCCGACTGATCGGTAACTCGCTAGCCTCTGCCTGGTAACGGCACGGCAGGAGACTGTGGCTTAAGGAGACACACGTGGCACGTTCGGTACTGGTCACCGGAGGCAACCGGGGGATCGGCTTGGCGATCGCACGCAGCCTGGCGGAAGCCGGCCACCGGGTGGCGGTGACACACCGGGGGTCCGGTGCCCCGGAGGGGCTGTTCGGCGTGCAGGCCGACGTGACCGACACTGAGCAGATCGATGCCGCGTTCAAGCAGGTGGAGGAGCACCAGGGGCCGGTGGAGATCCTGGTGGCCAACGCCGGGATCACCGACGACACCCTGCTGATGCGCATGTCCGAGGAGCAGTTCACCCGGGTCGTGGACACCAACCTGACCGGGGCGTACCGGGTGGCCAAGCGCGCCAGCCGGGGCATGCTGCGGGCCAAGTGGGGGCGGTTCATCTTCATCTCGTCGGTGGTCGGGCTCTCCGGTTCGGCCGGCCAGGTCAACTACGCGGCGAGCAAGGCGGGCCTGGTGGGGATCGCGCGGTCGCTGGCACGGGAGCTGGGCTCGCGCAACATCACCGCGAACGTGGTGGCGCCGGGCTTCGTCAAGACGGACATGACCGACGTGCTGACCGACGAGCAGAAGCAGTCCGTGCTGGCGCAGATCCCCGCGGGCCGGTACGCCGAACCCGCGGAGGTGGCGGCCGCCGTCGCCTTCCTGGCGTCGGAGGAAGCGGGCTACATCAACGGTGCCGTGCTGCCGGTCGACGGCGGGCTCGGCATGGGGCACTGAAGCGGCGAGAACGGAGCAGGAGACGTGGCAGGACTTCTCGAGGGTAAACGGCTGTTGATCACCGGGGTGATCACCGACGCGTCCATCGCGTTCCATGCGGCCAAGGTCGCGCAGGAGCAGGGCGCGAAGGTGGTGCTCACCGGGTACGGGCGGCTGCGCCTGGTGGAGCGGATCGCCCAGCGGTTGCCGCAGGCGGCCCCGGTGATCGAGCTGGACGTGACCAACCAGGAACACCTGGACACCCTCGCCGAACGAGTCAGCGAGCACGTCGACGGGCTGGACGGCCTGCTGCACTCGATCGGGTACGCCAACCCGGAGACCTGCCTGGGCGCGCCGTTCCTGGACGCCCCGTGGGAGGACGTCGGCCCGGCGCTGCAGATCTCCGCGTACTCGTACGCCTCGCTGGTCAAGGCGGTCGCGCCGCTGCTGGCTCCCGGTGCCTCGGTGCTGGGCATGGACTTCGACGCGCGGGTGGCCTGGCCCGCCTACAACTGGATGGGCGTGGCCAAGGCGGCGCTGGAGTCGGTGAACCGCTACCTGGCCAGGGAGCTGGGACCGCGCGGGGTGCGCGCGAACCTGATCGCCGCCGGGCCGGTGAAGACGATGGCGGCCAAGTCGATCCCCGGCTTCTCCGAGCTGGAGTCCGGCTGGGGCGACCGCGCTCCGCTGGGCTGGGACAGCTCCGACCCGACGCCGGTGGCCAAGACGATCGTGGCGCTGCTGTCCGACTGGCTGCCCGCCACGACCGGCTCGATGATCATGGTCGACGGCGGGGTGCACGCGCTCGGGCAGTGAGCCGCGCCGGGCGCGGACGGCGGGAGTCCGCCTGGCGCCCGGAACCGCTCGGGTAGGCGCACGTCACGTCGGGGTCGGTGCCCGGCAGCGGGACGTGTCCGGTCGAGTACCGTCGGGGCATGGACTTCGACGCGCTGCTGTGGCTGTCCTTCGGCGGCCCGGAGGGCCCCGACGACGTGATGCCCTTCCTGGAGAACGTCACCCGAGGGCGCGGTGTGCCGCGGGAGCGGTTGCTCGAGGTGGCCGAGCACTACCACCACTTCGGCGGTGTCTCACCGATCAACGAGCTGAACCGGGCGGCGATCGCCAACGTCGAGGCCGAGCTGGCCAAGCAGGGCATCGACCTGCCGGTCTACTTCGGCAACCGGAACTGGACCCCGTACGCCGAGGAAGCCGTGGCGGCGATGCACCGCGACGGGGTGCGCCGGGCCCTGGTGTTCGCCACCAGTGCGTACGGCGGCTACTCGTCGTGCCGTCAGTACGACGAGGACATCGTGCGAGCTCGGGCGTCGGTCGGGGAAGACGCCCCCGAGCTGGTGAAGCTGCGCCAGTTCTACGACCACCCGTTGTTCGTCGAACTGTTCGCCGAAGCCACCCGCAGCGCCCTGGCCACCGTGCCGGACGGCGCGCGGCTGGTGTTCACCGCGCACTCCGTCCCGATCGCGGCGGACCGTGCGGCGGGCCCGCCGGAACTCGGCGGCGAGCTGTACTCGCGGCAGATCTCCGAAGCGGCAGCGCGGGTCGCCGAGGCCGTCGGGGTGTCCGAGTACGACGTGGTGTGGCAGTCCCGTTCCGGGCCGCCGTCGGTGCCGTGGCTGGAGCCGGACATCGTCGATCACATCGACGCGCTGCACGCCGCCGGTGTGCGGGCGGTCGTGGTGTGCCCCGTCGGCTTCATGTCGGACCACCTCGAGGTGATCTGGGACCTGGACAACGAGGCGGCCGACCGGGCCAAGGAGCTCGGCATGGGCTTCGCCAGGGCGGCGACCCCCGGGCAGCATCCGCGCTTCGCCGAACTGGTCGTGGACCTGATCCGGGAGCACCTGGAGGGCAGGGACACCGCCCGCGGGCTGGGATGCACGGTCAACGGCGAGCCGTGCGCGGTGGGGTGCTGCGCGCCTGCCCGGCCGAAGGCGCACGCCTGAGGGCACCTGGCAGGCACGGCGCAACCAGGCGCGATCGAGTAAAGGCCGACCGCATCCCCTGTGCGCGGACGCCTGCGTCGCGGGCGAGCCGGGCGGGCCAGCGGGCCCCCGCATCCCCTGGGCGCGTGGACGCCTGTGGCCAGGGCCGGATCCGGCACTACGCGAATATCCGCATCCCCTGGGCGCGCGGACGCCTGGCCGTGCTGCATCCGGCCCCACTGGCGCAGCGGCCGCGGAGATCAACGGCGATTCGGCTGCTCGGACAGGATGCGGACGGCTTCCGCAATAGCTGCCGTACGGGCCATTCGCACCGCGGCGGCAGGCCGGCGAAGCGCCGCCGCTCGCATGGCAGCAGCGCTCGCCGACAGCGCGCCGCCAGGGTTGTCCGCGTCCGCCAGCGCCAGGATCGCCGCGACTTCGTCCGCCTGCTGCAACACCCGCAAGCTCCGGCCGGGCATGGCATCGGGCCAGCTCAGCGGAGGGCGAGCACGCAGATGCGCGCGCAGCGCCTCGTGCGCGTCGGGCCGCTCGTTGGCGACTTGCAGCGCGGCCAGCTCGGCCGCACTGTCCCGGACGGCCACAGTCAGCTCTTCCTCGGCCTGCGCCAGCGTGACGTGGTCGAAGACCGGGGTGGCCAGCAGCCGATGGACGCGCCAGCGCATGACGTCCTCGGCTGTCGCCTGCGGAACCAGGCCGATGCCCGCGTCGGCGAGCACGACCGCTTCGCCTGCGCGCAACGCCTCCTTGGTGAACGGGCCGCCGGCATCGAGCCCACGCGGATCACCCGGGGCAGGCAGCACCAGCGCCGGCGGGCTGCCGAACGTGCGCAGCACCGGAAGGAGGCCGGCGGGTGAGGATGTCCGTGTGGCGGGCAGGCCGGTGATGTCGGCCGCCTGGTGATCGGCGACCTCCAGCTCGTGCCGAGCCGCCCAGACCTGCATGGCGTCCAGGACGTCGTCCGACGCGGCACGCCCGGCCAGCCACGCAGAGGACCACACCACCAGGGTCGCACTCGCTACGCACACGCTTGACCACGTTACCGATGCGGGCCGGTGGCCCGTCGGCGGTGCCGGGCGTGTGGTGGCGGGGCGGTCACTGCACGTCGGACTCGGGGGGCGCGATGCCGACCGAGCGCTGCCGCTCGATCTCCACGACGCCCGGGATCTGCTCCAACGCCCCGATGACGTCCTCGTCCGCCGTTCCGGTGATGACGGAGATCGTGTCGTGGACCGCGGACACGTCGAGCCCTGCCGCGGCGAGGCGGGCGGCGATGTCGCTGATCTGTTCGGGAACGTCGGTGTCGACCGAGATCAGGACCTGCTGCTGCGCGGCCACCACCACCTCCAGACTGCTGGAACGACGGGCAGCGGCCGGGTGCCGCATCCGGCGCGCTAGCCGGGCGCCTGGACCAAGCCCGCCCCAACATCGGTCGAAGGCAATGGTAATCGCATTGCGGACTGGGTCAATCGGGCCCAAAGCGCCCATCCGGCACAGTGGTACTTCTCGGCCAGCAGCGCGGCCACGCCGGTCACGTGCGGCGTCGCCATGCTCGTGCCGCTGATCGTGTTCACCCGTTGCGGCATCGGCCAGGCGGACAACACGTCGACGCCGGGCGCGACGACGTCCACCGCGCCGGTCCGCTCGACGGTGCCGCTGGAGAAGTCCGCCACCGCCAGCTCGGCGTCGATCGCGCCGACCGCCATGATCGACGGGCAGTTCGCCGGGTGGCTGACCGGCGCGATCAACCCGCTGGTGCGCTTGCTGTCGTTGCCCGCCGCGGCGACGATCAGCGTGCCTTTGTCCAACGCGCGCCGTGCCGCTCGCTCGAACGTCACCGAGTACGGCTGGCCGGGCCGCACCGGGGCGCCGAGCGACATCGACACCACCGCGCAGCCGTTCTGCAACGCCCACGCGATTCCGGCCAGGATGCTCCCGTCGGTGCCTGCACCGCTGTTGTCCAGCACTTTTCCGACGTAGATCTCGGCGCCGGGCGCCACGCCGTAAGCCGGATAGTCGGCAGGTTGTCGCGGCCCGCACACCGTGCCGGTGACATGCGTGCCGTGCCCGTGGACGTCCGTGGTGTCCTCTCCGTCGACGAAGGACTTGGCGACGATCATGCGATCGGCGAAGTCCGGGTGGTCGATGTCGAACCCGGTGTCCAGCACGCACACCCGCACACCTGCACCGGTCACCGTGCTGACGTCCGCGCGCACCGCACGCAGGCCCCACGTGTAGGACTCCTCCGTGACGGTTCTGGTGGGAGGATGCGGCGCCGTCAGCGCCAGCGCATAGACCGCTCGCTCCGGCTCCACCATCGTGATCGGGCCAAGCGACCCGGTGACCTCGCCCAAGGCGCTGATCTGATCGCTGGCCGCGCTCACCACCGCGACACCGAGGTCCTCCCACAGCACCCCGTCGACGTCGGTGTCGGTCTCCACGTGCGCCTGGGCGGTGAACTCCGCGCCGCGCATCGTCCTGATTCCCGCGACGGACGTCATGGTCCGTGCGCCGTCTTCCACTGCGTCGTCGGCGAAGAGCACCAGGTAACGCCCGGGCTCGCTCGCCGAACCGATTGCCGGCCCCGTTGCCGTCATTTCCAGCCACCCCCGTCGTCAGGCGTCACCGGCAGTGCGCCGTCAGGGACCTGATGAGTCGATCACCACCCGCCTGCCGCTGGTCCGGTCGCGCAGCATCACCCGTCTGACGGGCCCCCTCCCGGTGTTCCTGTATCACTACAAATAGTGATTTTACCGCACCTGAGAGTAATCGTCGGTCACGGCTGAATCACTCATGCCGAGGTTTACCCTGGGCAGGTGGGACATCGTGAACAGCTGCTCGCCGCCGCCCGGCGCCTGCTGGAGGACAAGGGCTACGCGCACATCACCGCGCGGGACCTGGTCGCCGCCTCCAACACCAACCTGGCGTCGATCGGGTACCACTTCGGGTCGAAGGCCGGCCTGCTCAACGAGGCGATCGGGGAGATCTACCGCGAGTGGGCCGAGCAGCTGACCGAGATCGCGCTGCACGCCGAAGTGCGCAATCCCGTGGAGCGGGCGCATGTGACCTGGTCCGCGTTCCTGGAGACGCTGGACGAGAAGCGCGCACTGCTGGTGTCCTTCCTGGAAGCGTTCACCCAGGCCGAGCGCACCCCTGAGCTGCGTGAGCAGCTGGCCGGGCACTACCGCAGGACACGCAGGCACGTCGCCCGGCTGGTGGCCGAGGAGCTGGGTGGTGACGTGCCGCCGGACGATCCCAGGGTCGAGGCGGTGGCCAGCTTCGTCATCGCGGTCTGCGACGGGCTGGCCGTACAGTGGCTGCTCGACCCGTCGCGAACACCGAGCGGCGACGAGCTGGTGGCCGGCCTCGACATGATCTGGGCCCGCTCGACCGCCGGGAAGCATCCGCGCGACGAATGACGCCTGCGGCACGCGGGCCTGCTGGGGGAGCGGCCTCGAATAGTGAGGGTCACAGAACCGTCCGTCGGTGATTGCGGCGGACGAACCCGGCGGACGGATACGCTCGGGGTCATGCAGACATGGGCTTCGACCGCGGTGCCGCGAGTTCCTGGACAGCCACGCCCGCTGCGGCTGTACGACACGGCGAGCGGCTCGGTGCGCCCCACGGCGCCGGGTCGTGTCGCGCGGATGTACGTCTGCGGCATCACGCCGTATGACGCGACCCATCTTGGTCACGCGGCCACCTACCTGGCCTTCGACCTCGTCCACCGGCTCTGGCTGGACGCCGGCCACGAGGTCGAGTACGTGCAGAACGTCACCGACGTCGACGACCCGCTGCTGGAACGCGCCGCGCGGGATCAGCAGGACTGGACCGTGCTGGCCATGTGCGAAACGGCGCTGTTCCGGGAGGACATGGAGGCGCTGCGGGTCCTGCCGCCACAGCACTACGTCGGCGCGGTCGAGTCCATCCCGACGATCGCCGAGGCGGTGGAGAAGCTGCTCGCCAGTGGCGCCGCCTATCGCATCGACGACCCCGAGTACCCGGACGTGTACTTCGATCACACCGCGACCGGCCGGTTCGGGTACGAGTCCAACTACGACGAAGCCACGATGCTCCGGCTGGCGGCCGAGCGCGGTGGTGACCCCGACCGTCCCGGCAAGCGGCACCCGCTGGACGCGCTGCTGTGGCGGATGGCGCGGGACGGTGAGCCCTCCTGGCCGTCACCGCTGGGGGAGGGCAGGCCCGGCTGGCACGTCGAGTGCAGTGTCATCGCGCTGGAACGCCTGGGCAGCGGGTTCGACGTGCAGGGGGGCGGGTCGGACCTGATCTTCCCGCACCACGAGTTCAGTGCCGCACACGCCGAAGCCCTGTCCGGGGACTACCCGTTCGCCAGGTTCTACGTCCACACCGGCATGATCGGCCTGGACGGCGAGAAGATGTCCAAGTCCAAGGGCAACCTGGTGTTCGTGTCCAAGCTGCGGTCGCAAGGGGTGGACCCGGCCGCGCTGCGGCTGGCCCTGTTCGCCGGGCACTACCGCAGCGACCGCTCGTGGACCCAGCAGCTGCTGGAACAGGCGGAGGCGCGGCTGGCTCGCTGGCGGGAGGCGGTGTCGCTGCCTGCCGGACCGCCCGCCGAGGAGACCGTGGCGCGCCTGCGGGACCGGCTGGCCGACGACCTCGACACGCCGCGTGCCCTGGACGTGATCGACGCCTGGGCGTCGGCGGCGCTGAACCGCTCGGGCACCGACACCGAGGCGCCGCGCCTGGTGCGCGACGCGGTCGACGCGCTGCTCGGCGTGCAGCTGTGATCGCCGTCAGCTCCCGATGAGCACGTCGGCCGGCATGGCCCTCGCGATGCGCCACATGCCCGCTTGATTGGGGTGAAGCCCGTCGCCGGAGTCGTACCGGGGATCCAGGCATGCCGGTCGTGACGGGTCACGCATCACCGCGTCCAGATCCGCGACCGCGTCGAAGTCCGGTGCCACTCGCAGCCAGTCGTCGACCGCCCGCCGGTGCTTCTCCGCGGCCGGAGACCACAAGCCGCCGCATGCGCGCGGCAAGATGGTCGCACCGACGACGGTCAATCCGGCGCGTCGAGCGCGTCGGGCGATGAGCCGAAGTCCGTCGATGACGTCCTCCGCCGACGCGCCGGCCGCCAAGTCGTTGGTCCCCTCCAGCAAGACGAGCGCACGCACGCCCGGCTGGCCGAGCACGTCACGCTCGAACCGCATCGTCGCCGGATCGCCACCACCCGGCCTGCTGCCGATCGCCGTCACGGCATTGGCCGAGATTCCGGCGTTGAGCACACCGACGTCGTGACTTGCCAGCCGGCGGGCGAGAACGTCCGGCCAGCGCCCGTGAGTGCCGGGTGTCGACGACGACCCGTCGGTGATGGAGTCACCGAGCGCGACGACCGCCCCACGGGAGTGCGGCGCCCACACGTCGATGCCGGTCAGGAAGTAGGTGCTCGACACCTGGCGGGTGAACTGCGCGCCCCGGGCGTCCGTGGTGACGTCGCCGGAACCGGGTGGGCTGAGGTAGTTGGTCACGAATGCCAGCGGATGCCTGGTCGCCACGCCCGAGACCACGTGCAACGACACGGCCACTTCGGTTCCCGCCCGCACCGGCAGATCGACCGGGTCACTGACCACCCCTCGCCCTGCTGGGACGGTGATCTGCGCCCGTCCCGCGAAACGCACGACGCGGTCGGTGGCGGGGGCGACCGCCGCCCCGGTCATGCGCCGCGCGACACGCACGTGGCCGAAGGTGACCGGGCCGGATCCGTACAGGTTGGACAGCCGCACTCGGAGGCGGGATCCGCCCAGCGTCAACCGGGCGATCATCCGGTACGACTGGTCGCGGACGAGCAGATGCGCGAGCTGCAGCTCGCGGACCGGCGCCGTCGCCCATGCACCCACCCAGTGCCGCTGGTCCCCGGCGCCCAGCGGTGGGTGAGCGGCGTCGTCAGCCGATTCCACCGGTGGCGCGGGAGCCGCCGACGATGCCAGGACGAGCACGCCGGCGACGACGGCGAGCAGCCGGCTCGCGCGCCGCACCGCTCACCGGGAGCCCGGCCGGCGGCGGCGCAAGTACCGCTCGATGTCGGCCGCGATCTGTTCCCCGGTCATCTGCGACAGGTCCAGCTCCGCGTCGTCCCGCTCCTCCAGCGTGCGGACGTACTCGATGACTTCCTCGTCGTCCTCGGCCAGCTCGGTCACCGTGCGCTGCCACTCGTCCGCCTGCTCGGGCAGGTCGCCCAGCGGGATCTCCCGGTCGAGGATGTCCTCGAGCTTGCGCAGCAGCGCCAGCGTCGCCTTGGGCGAGGGGGCGTGCGAGACGTAGTGCGGTACCGCGGCCCACACCGAGATCGCCGGGATGCCCGCCTGCACGCAGGCGTCCTGGAACACCCCGGTGATGCCGGTCGGTCCTTCGTACTTGCTGTGCGCGATGCCGAATCGCTTGGCCGCGTCCAGGTCGTACGCCGTGCCGGTCACCGGGACCGGACGGGTGTGGGCGGTGTCCGCCAGCAGCGCGCCCAGCGTGACCACGGACTCCACCCCCAGGCGGTCGGCGTGCTCGAGCAGCTCGTCGCAGAACTTCCGCCAGCGCATGTTGGGTTCCGGGCCGCACACCAGCACGACGTCGTCGGCGCTGCCCGGTGGGCGGCAGATCGACAGCGTGGTGGTCGGCCATTCCACCCGGCGGGTCACCCCGTCCACCATGTGGACAGTGGGCCGGGTGACCTGGAAGTCGTAGTAGTCGTCCGGGTCGAGCTCCGCGACCTTGGTGGCCTGCCAGCACCGATGCAGGTGCTCGATACCGGCACTGGCCGCTTCACCAGCGTCGTTCCAGCCCTCGAACGCCGCGATCAGCACCGGGCCGGTCAGCGCGGGGTCGGCTGCGGGTTGCTCGGGTCGTGGATCGGCATCAGTCACCTGCCTAGCGTACGACTCCAACGCCAGCCGCGAGACCGTACGCTGAGCGTATGTCTTCCTCGTTGCTGGAAACGCTCGCCACCCGGGTCGTCGTCGCCGACGGTGCCATGGGGACGGCGCTGCAGGCGCACGATCTGTCGCTGGACGACTTCGCCGGACTGGAAGGCTGCAACGAGATCCTGAACGTCACCCGCCCGGACGTGGTGCGTGGCATCCACCGCGGCTACCTCGAAGCGGGCGCGGACGCGATCGAGACCAACACGTTCGGGGCGAACTACGCCAACCTCGCCGAGTACGGCGTCACGGACCGGATCTACCAGCTCGCCGAGCGCGGGGCGGCGCTGGCCAGGGAAGTCGCCGACGAGTACAGCGCCCCCGGCCGCCCGCGGTTCGTGCTCGGGTCGGTCGGTCCCGGCACCAAGCTGCCCACGCTGGGGCACGCCCCGTTCGCCACGCTCCGGGACGCCTACTACGACCAGGTCCGCGGATTGCTCGACGGCGGCGTGGACGCCGTGCTGGTGGAGACCTGCCAGGACATCCTGCAGGCCAAGGCGGCGCTGATCGGCGCCCGCAGAGCGATGAAGGCCACCGGCAGGACCGTGCCGCTGCTGGCGTCGATCACCGTGGAGACGACCGGCACCATGCTGCTCGGCACCGAGGTCGGCGCGGCGCTGGCCGCACTGGAGCCGATGGGCATCGACGTCATCGGGCTCAACTGCGCCACCGGGCCCGCCGAGATGAGCGAGCATCTGCGGCAGCTGTCGCAGCAGGCGCGCATCCCGCTGTCGGTGATGCCCAACGCCGGGCTGCCGGAGCTGGGGCCGGACGGCGCGGTGTATCCGCTCACTCCGGACGAGCTGGCCGAGGCGCTGAGCACGTTCGTCACCGACTACGGCGTGCAGCTGATCGGCGGCTGTTGCGGCACCACGGCCGAGCACATCCGGCTGCTGGTGGAAGCGGCCAAGGACCTCACCCCGGCCCCGCGCAGGCCGCGGCCGGAGCCGGGGCTGTCGTCGCTGTACCAGGCGGTGCCGTTCGCGCAGGACGCCAGCGTGCTGATGATCGGCGAGCGGACCAACGCCAACGGCTCGAAGAAGTTCCGCGAGGCCATGCTGGACGGCCGGTACGGCGACTGCGTGGAGATCGCCCGCGAGCAGACCCGCGACGGCGCTCACGTCCTCGACCTGTGCGTGGACTACGTGGGCAGGGACGGCTGCGCCGACATGGCCGAACTGGCCGGCCGGTTCGCCACCGCGTCCACGCTGCCGATCATGCTCGACTCCACCGAGGTGGACGTGCTGCGCACCGGGCTGGAGCGGCTGGGCGGCCGGTGCGCGATCAACTCGGTCAACTACGAGGACGGAGACGGCCCGGACTCCCGCTTCGCCAAGGTGATGGACCTGGCAGCCGAGCACGGCGCGGCGGTCGTGGCGCTGACCATCGACGAGGAGGGCCAGGCCCGCACCGCGCAGCGCAAGGTCGAGGTGGCCGAACGGCTGATCGCCGACATCACCGGCAAGTGGGGGCTGGCCAAGTCGGACATCATCGTCGACACCCTGACGTTCACCATTGCCACCGGGCAGGAGGAGTCCCGGCGTGACGCGCTGGAGACCATCGAGGCGATCAGGGAGATCAAGCGCCGCCATCCCGACGTGCAGACCACGCTGGGCATCTCGAACGTCTCGTTCGGGTTGAACCCGGCGGCGCGGCAGGTGCTCAACTCGGTGTTCCTGCACGAGTGCGTGCAGGCGGGCCTGGACACGGCGATCGTGCACGCCTCCAAGATCCTGCCGATGAACAAGATCCCGGACGAGCAGCGCGAGGTCGCGCTCGACCTGATCTACGACCGGCGCCGGGAGGGCTACGACCCGCTGCAGAAGCTGATGCAGCTGTTCGAGGGCGTGTCCGCGGCGGCGGGACGGGAGTCCCGGGCGGCGGAGCTGGCCCGGCTGCCGCTGTTCGAGCGGCTGGAACGGCGCATCGTGGACGGCGAGCGCAACGGCCTGGAGGAGGACCTGGACGCCGCGCTGCGCGAGAAGCCCGCGCTGGCCATCATCAACGAGACGCTGCTGGCCGGCATGAAGACGGTGGGCGAGCTGTTCGGCTCCGGCCAGATGCAGCTGCCGTTCGTGCTGCAGTCGGCCGAGGTGATGAAGGCGGCGGTGGCCTACCTGGAGCCGCACATGGAGAAGTCCGACGCGGCGGGCAAGGGCAAGATCGTGCTGGCCACGGTCAAGGGCGACGTGCACGACATCGGCAAGAACCTGGTGGACATCATCCTGTCCAACAACGGCTACGAGGTCGTCAACCTGGGCATCAAGCAGCCGATCTCGGCCATCCTGGAGGCCGCCGAGCAGACCGACGCCGACGTGATCGGGATGTCCGGGCTGCTGGTGAAGTCCACCGTGGTGATGAAGGAGAACCTGGAGGAGATGAACCGGCGCGGGGTGAGCGCCCGCTGGCCGGTGCTGCTCGGCGGTGCGGCGCTGACCCGCTCGTACGTGGAGAACGACCTCGACGAGTTGTACCTGGGCGAGGTCCGCTACGCCCGCGACGCGTTCGAGGGCCTGCGGCTGATGGACGCCATCATGGCCGCCAAGCGCGGCGAGAGCCCGCTGATCGACGAGGCGGAACAGGCCAAGCGCGCCGAGCGCAAGGCACGCCGCGAGCGGTCGTTGCGGATCGCTGCCAAGCGCAAGGCCCAGACCGCGCAGCAGCCGCCGGAGGAGCTACCGGCCCGTTCGGACGTGGCGACCGACGTGCCGCTGCCCACTCCGCCGTTCTGGGGCACCCGCGTGGTCAAGGGCATCCCGCTCAACGAGTACGCGTCGATGATCGACGAACGGGCCACGTTCATGGGCCAATGGGGCCTGCGCGGGGCCCGCGGCGGCAACGGTCCTACTTACGAGGAGCTGGTGGAGACCGAGGGGCGTCCCCGGCTGCGCTACTGGCTGGACCGGCTCACCGCGGACGGCGTCCTGGCGCACGCCGCGGTCGTCTACGGGTACTTCCCGTGCCTGGCCGAAGGTGACGACGTAGTGGTGCTCAGCGAGCCGCGGCAGGACGCCGACGAGCTGCTGCGCTTCACGTTCCCGCGGCAGGCGCGCGACCGGCGGCTGTGCCTTGCCGACTTCTACCGGCCACGAGAGCTGGCCGCGCCCGGCGAGGTGGACGTGCTGCCGCTGACCCTGGTCACCATGGGCCAGCCGATCGCCGACTACGCCGCCGAGCTGTTCTCCGCCAACGCCTACCGCGACTACCTGGAGGTGCACGGCCTCGGCGTGCAGCTGACCGAGGCGCTGGCGGAGTACTGGCACTGCCGGGTCCGGCAGGAGCTGCGGTTCTCCTCCGGGGCGACGGTGGCCGACGAAGACCCGGAGGACGTCGAGGAGTTCTTCCGGCTCGGCTACCGCGGTGCGCGCTTCTCCCTCGGCTACGGCGCCTGCCCCAACCTGGAGGACCGGGCCAAGATCGTCCGGCTGCTGGAGCCGGAACGGATCGGCGTCAAGCTCTCCGAGGAGTTCCAGCTGCACCCGGAGCAGTCCACCGACGCGATCGTCTGCCACCACCCGGAGGCGAAGTACTTCAACACGTGACGCGGGCGCACGGCGGCCGGCCGGTGCGCCCGGCGGGCGGGTCAGGAGCGCTCGCGCACCATCAGTGCCTGGGCACCGGTGCCGACCGGTCCCTCCAGGTCGTGCAGCACGGAGTTGGCGCACCCGACCCCGTGCGGGCCGATCGTGGTGGCGGCGTCCAGCCCGATCCACTCGCCCTGCGGTGGCCGGACGACGTGCACGGTGAGCTCGGTGTTGATGAACCACCAGCGATTCGGGTCCAGTCGGCCGGAGACGCCGTTGCCGGAGTCGGCCACGGTCATCAGCCGCTGCAACGGCGTGGGCTCCTCCCCGCGCACCAGCGGGATGCGCTGCCGAACCCACACCGTGGCCGGGCCGGGCTCACCCAGGCCACCCTTGATCGAGTGCCACTCCATCGCGTCGATGTAGCCGGGGTGCCAGCCCTCCGGGCGCCCGAACTCGTGCGCGTTCTCCGGCCCGGGCAGCCGGTCGGCGTGCGTGCTGAGCACCGAGGTGGTGTCGCTGTGGATGATCCGCCACGCCCTGGCCTGGGCGACGGTGCGACCGGCCGCGGTCATGTCCGCCTCCAGCATCTCCACCGACCGTCCCGGCCGCACCAGCCGTGCCGTGACGTGCAGCTCGGCGACGGGAACCGGGCCCAGGATCTCCACCGTCACGCGGGCGATCGAGCGGTCGTCGCCGCCCGGCACGCCCTCCAGCGCCCTGGTCAGCAGGGCCGACGGCGGCCCGAGGTGCTGCATGCCCGGGCCCCACGGGCCGTTGGTGTGCTCGGTGGAGGCGTAGGTCTCATCGTCCAGCTGCTGGTAAAAGGCCTCGTCGCTCACGCGGCTAGTCTGCCAGCGAAAGGAGCGTGATGGACTTCGAGCTGCCCGACGCGGTGTTGTGGGACATGGACGGCACCCTCGTCGACACGGAGAAATTGTGGGAGATCGCTCTCGCCGAGCTGGCCGGACGGCTCGGCGGCACGCTGTCGGCGGAGACCCGGGCGGCGATCGTGGGTTCCAACAGCAGACGGACCATGCGCCTGCTGTTCGACGACCTCGGCCTCGAGCTGACCGACGACGCCTACGCCGAGGCGAATGCCTGGCTCGAGGCCCGGATGCACGAGCTGTTCGCCGGCGACGTCCCGTGGCGCCCTGGCGCCGAGGAGGCGCTGCGCATGGTGCGCGAGACCGGGCTGCCCACGGCGCTGGTCACCTCCACGGTGCGGCCGCTGGCCGAGCGCGCGCTGGACCACATCGGCAGGCACTGGTTCGACACCACCGTGGCCGGGGACGAGGTCGACGGGCTCAACAAACCGCATCCGCGTCCGTATCTGCGCGCGGCCGAGCTGCTGGGCGTGGCGCCGAGCCGCTGCGTGGCGATCGAGGATTCCCCGGTGGGCAGCGCCGCCGCGCAGGCGGCAGGCTGCGGGGTGATCGTGGTGCCGAACGACGTTCCGGTGGAGCCGGGGCCGTCGATGCTGATGCTGGAGACCCTCGTCGGGCTGCGGCCGCGGCATCTCGGCGACGCCTTCGCCCTGGTCCGCCGTACGCGGGAGGGCGACGGCGACCGGGCTTGCCGAACCGCGTGACGGCACCGCCGCGTGAGTGTGACGCCCGACGCCGCGGCGTGGCCCGCGCACGCGGGCGACCGGGCGGAGTGCGAGGATTGGCGTCCGTGAAGACCTTCGACGAACTGTTCGCCGAGCTGACCGAAAAGGCCCGTACCCGGCCGCCGGATTCCGGGACGGTGCGGGCACTGGACGCCGGCGTGCACGAGCAGGGCAAGAAGGTCCTCGAAGAAGCGGGCGAGGTCTGGCTGGCCGCCGAGCACGAATCCGACGAGGCGCTGGCCGAGGAGATCTCGCAGCTGCTGTACCGCGTGCAGGTGCTCATGCTCTCCCGCGGCCTGACCCTCGACGACGTCTACCGGTACCTGTAGGGGAGAACCATGCTGAGAGTCGCCGTGCCCAACAAGGGCGCGCTGGCCGGCGCCGCATCCGAGATGCTTGCCGAGGCGGGGTACCGGCAACGCCATGAGCCGCGCGACCTGACGGTGCTCGACCAGGCCAACGACGTGGAGTTCTTCTTCCTGCGGCCCAAGGACATCCCGATCTACGTCGGATCCGGCGAGCTCGACCTGGGCATCACCGGCCGGGACCTGGCGCTGGACTCGGGTGCGCCGGTGGTGGAGCGGCTGGCGCTGGGCTTCGGCGGCTCGACGTTCCGCTACGCCACCACCGCGGGCCGCGACTGGGAGGTCTCCGACCTGCACGGCAAGCGCATCGCCACGTCCTACCCGCGGCTGGTGGCGGGCGATCTGGCCAAGCGCGGCATCGAGGCGGACATCATCCGGCTGGACGGGGCGGTGGAGATCTCCATCCAGCTCGGCGTCGCCGACGCCATCGCCGACGTGGTGGGCAGCGGCCGTACCCTGCGCCAGCACAACCTGGCCCCGTTCGGCGAGCCGATCTGCGTGTCGGAGGCGGTGCTGATCGAGCGGGCCAACGGCAGGCGGCCGGAATACGACAAAGCGAAGGACCAGCTCACCGCGCGGGTGCAGGGCGTGGTGTTCGCGCAGCAGTACCTGATGCTCGACTACAACTGCCCGCGCGACAAGCTCGACGCCGCCACGGCCATCACGCCGGGGCTGGAGTCGCCCACGATGTCCCCGCTGGCCGACGAGAACTGGGTGGCGGTGCGCGCCATGGTCGCCCGCCGCGAGGTCAACCAGATCATGGACGCGCTCGCCGAGGTCGGCGCCAAGGCGATCCTGGCGTCGGACATCCGCTCCTGCCGGTTGTGAGGCGCCCTGCTGGGGCGGCCGGTCGCGTCCGCGCTGGCCACCGGGGCCGCGTTCGGCCTGGTCCTGCAGCGCATCGAAGGCCGGCGAGCGGGCCGTGCCTGCGGGCGGCGTCGCCGGCTACTTCTTCACCGCCATGGTGAGCCCGTCGGCCACGGTCAGCAGCACCACGTCCACCCGCGTATCGGCCGCGACATGGGCGTTGAACGCGGCGATGTGCTCGGTCATCGGGTTGCCGTCCGGGTCCGCTCCCGGCACGACCCGCCCGCTCCACAGCGTGTTGTCCGCCAGCACCACGCCGCCGCGGCGCATACGCGGGACCAGCTCCTCCCAGTAGTCGATGTAGGACTCCTTGTCCGCGTCGATGAAGGCCAGGTCGATGATCGGGGCCCTGGGCAGCGACGCGAGCGTCTGCCTGGCCGGGGCGATCCGCAGCTCGATGCGGTCGGACACCCCGGCCAGCTCCCAGTGCTTGCGGGCGATGGCCGTCCACTCCTCGCTGACGTCGCAGCACAGCATCCGCCCGCCGTCGACGAGCCCGCGGGCGATCGCCAGCGACGAATACCCGGTGAACGTCCCGACTTCGACCGCGTAGCGCGCGGACATCACGCGCGCCAGCAAGGTGAGGAACACGCCCTGATCGACCGAGACCTGCATGGTGGCCGCATTGCCGGTCGCGCGTGCCGTTTCCTCGATGAGCGACCGCTGCACGTCGTCCGGCTGATTGCTGTGTGCGAGGACGTAGTCGTGCAGCTGCGGCGTGATGTTCAGCGTGGGTCGCGGCGCCATGCTTGGACCCTACTGCCGGATGCGGCCGTCCAGCGGTGGTCCTTCCGGATGAAGTGCGCCTCCGGCGGGCTGCGGTGCACGATGACGACGTCGCGCGCCAGGGCTCGGTGGGTCAGCGCCGAGTGCGCTTGGGCATCATGTCGTAGAGGTTGTTCCGTTGCTCGGCGTCCTGACGGCGCCGCTGACCGGCGACTTCGGTGATGAAGTCCTCGAAGTCGAACTCACGGCTGGGGACCTGCCGCCGGTGCACCCGCCTGGCCAGGTGCGAATCGACCACGCGAGCGATCTGCCGCATGGCGACCGCCTGCGGGCTCTGCGGCGCGTAGGTGGTCACGGGCATGCCCCGCTCGGCCGCCTCGTTCACCACCACGCCCATCGGAACGTGCGCCAGGATCGGCATGCCGACGCCCTGGAAGGCCCGCAGCACGGCTTCCGAGTAGGCGCTCAGCGGCCTGCGGTACAGCCCGGGCACCAGCCCGAAGTACTCGATCGGCGGGCGGTCGATGCGCTGCTCCAGGTGCCGCACCTGCTCGGTGAGCAGCCGCACCGCCCGGATGCTGGTGCGGTCCGGCTGCACCGGCACCAGGACGCCGTCGGTCGCCGCCAGCGCGTTGTTGGTGAGCAGGTCCAGCGCGGGCGGGCAGTCGATGATCACGTGCTGGTAGTCGGCGAACTGCAGGACCCTGGCCAGCTCCCACGGGGCGACCCGCAGCCGGTGCTGCCGCCGGATGAGGTCGAACATCGCCCGCGCGGTGGGCACCACGTGGAAGCACCCGCCGGGGCCGATGTTGCTGCGCTGGTGGGGGACGGCGAGCTCGGAGATCGGCCCCTTCCACATCTTGGTCAGCGCCATCGGCAGGCACGGCCGTCCTGGCGGGACCTCAGGCAGGCCGAGGAACTCGGTGGTGGCGTGTCCCTGGGGATCCAGATCGATCAACAGCACTCGGCGGCCCTGCTCGGCCAGCGCGGCGGCGACGCCCACCGACAGTGCCGTCTTGCCGACCCCGCCCTTCTGGTTGACCACCGAGGTGACTTGCATCGTCACGTTCGTCCGCTCTCCCTCACGGTGACAGCACGTGCTGACCCGCTCACAGCTGAGGTTAACGACGCTAGTTGATCACGTGCGCGCGTGGGTGATCCAGCCAGGCCGGTCAGTCGGCGCGATCGAGCGCCGTCTCGGTGCCGAGGTCGAGCGCGGGCCAGCCCGGGTAGGCAGGCGGGGTTCCGCCGAAGGCCGGGCAGTGCGCCTTGTGGTCGCACCAGTCGCACAGCTTGCTCTTCGACGGGCGGAAGTCGCCGGTCTCGCCCGCGCGCAGGATCGCGCGCCAGATCGCGCCCAGGGTGCGCTCGAACCGCACCAGCTCCGCCTCGTCGGGGGAGTAGGCGAGCGCTTCGCCGTCCTTCAGGTAGATCAGCTTCAGCTGGCGGGGCACCACACCGCGCAGCCGCCACAGCGCCACGGCGTAGAACTTCATCTGGAACAGCGCCCGCATCTCGCCGACCGCCCGCGGCGCGGCACCGGTCTTGTAGTCCACCACCCGCAGGTCGCCGGTCGGTGCCACGTCCAGCCGGTCGACGAACCCGCGGAGCAGCAGGCCGTCGCCGATCTCCACCTCGACCCGCAGCTCACACGCCTCCGGCTCCAGCCGCCGCGGATCCTCCAGCCGGAAATAGGTGTCGATCAGCTTGCCGGCCGACTCCAGCCACGCGGTCTCCGGAGTGACCTCGTCCTCGTGGAACACCCGTGCCAGTTCGGGCTGCTCGGCGGCGAGCTTTTCCCATGCGGGCACCAGCAGCGCCTTGGCGCGCTCGGGCACCCGCTCGGCGGCGGGCAGCGAGAACAGCCGCTCCAGCACCGTGTGCACCAGGGTGCCGCGGACCTGCGCCGGGGTCGGCCGTTCCGGCAGCTTGTCCACCACCCGGAACCGGTACAGCAGCGGGCACTGCTTGAAGTCGCCTGCCCGGGACGGGGACAGGGCGGGCCGGCGGACGGTGCCTGCCGCCTCCGGCGTCCCAGCGCGGGCGGGCTCTGCCGAGTCCGTGGCGGTGATCATGCGACGACCATAGGGCAGGGCGCCGACGAAGTGGCGCCCCGACACGGATCCGTTGCCGGCTCGTGGCGGGAGCGACCGGAGCCTGCTGGGGACCGGCCGGGCGTGGCGGGCGGGCCGAGCGGTGGGAATTCGCCCGGGCCGGCCGGGCGTGACCGACGGGCCGAGCGGTGGGGAATTCGCCGGGTTCGCGCGTTCACCCCGGCCCCACACCGAGCGATCTAAGCTCGGAACATGGCACCGCAGCGGACACCACCCGGCACGCCCTACGGCGTGCGGCCGGCTGTGCCCGCCGAACCCGGCGAAGGGCTGCGGTTGTTCTCGGTCACCGGCGTGCCGGTGTTCCTGGCGCCGTCCTGGTGGGTGGGCTCGCTGGTGGTCGTCCTGCTGTATGCGCCGCTGGTCGAGCGCCTGCTGCCCGGTGCCGGTGCGGGGCTGTCCCTGGCCCTGGCTGCCTCGTTCGCGGTGCTGCTCGGGGTGTCGGTACTGGCCCACGAGCTGGGGCACACCCTGGTGGCGGTCCGGCTCGGCATGCCGGTTCGCCGCCTGAAGCTGTATCTGCTCGGTGGTTTGTCCGAGGTGGTGCGCACGCCGCGCAAGCCGAGGGAGGAAGGCCTGGTCGCGGCGGCCGGCCCGGTGGTCTCGCTGATCCTGGCGGGCGGGTTCGGGCTGTTGCTGCTCGTGGTGCCGCCGGGGGCGAGCTGGCTGCTGGTGGCGCAATGCGCGGTGGCCAACCTGGCCGTCGCGGTGTTCAACGTGCTGCCCGGGCTGCCGCTGGACGGCGGACGGATGCTGCGTGCCGGGGTGTGGGCGCTGACCGGGCGCCGTGCCATCGGAACCAGGGCGGCCGTCGTGGGCGGGTGGCTGGTCACCGTGGTGCTGGCCGGCTGGGCGGTCTGGGGGCTGATGGAGGGCAGCCAGGACCGGTGGCTGCGCCTCGCGGTGAGCGTGATCACCGGCTGGTTCGTGGTCACCGGGGCGCATGCCGAGCTCGTCGGCGAGCAGCAGCGGCGGCAGTGGCCGGCCGAGCTGGACGTGCGCAAGGTGATGCGTCCGGTGCTGCAGCTGCCCGCGGAAAGCCCGGTGTCGGCCGCGTGGGAAGCGTCGGCCGGACGAGGCGTGGTGCTGGTCCGGGCCGACGGGGTGGCCGCCGGCCTGCTCGACGGCTCGGCCGCACGCAGGCTGGCCGAGGAGACGCCGAACGCACCCGCCGAGCTGGCGGCCGAGCCGGTCCGCCCGGAATCGGTGCTGCTCGTCTCCGAGCCGGGTGACGAGATCGCCGCACGGGTGCGCGAGACCCCGGCGGTGCAGTTCCTGGTGGTGGACGACGACGGCAGGCCGGTGGGCGTCCTCCGGCGCGAGGACGTGCGTGCCGCCATGCTGGCCGATCGGGGCGCCTGACGCCGGGCTAAGTAGGCTGCTGCGGCGATGAACGAGGACGCGGCTCGCGGGTGCTTCCACCCCGGCGACAGAGTGCAGCTGACCGATCCCAAGGGGCGCAAGTACACGGTCGTGCTGAACAAGGGGGACGCCTTCCACACTCACCACGGCGTGATCGCGCACGACGACCTGATCGGCCTGCCGGAGGGGTCAGTGGTCACGTCCAGCGGTGGCACGGCGTTTCTGGCGTTGCGACCGCTGCTGGCCGACTACGTGCTGTCGATGCCGCGTGGCGCGCAGGTGATCTACCCCAAGGACGCGGCGCAGATCGTCATGTGGGGCGACATCTTCCCGGGAGCGCGCGTGCTGGAAGCCGGAGCCGGATCCGGTGCCCTGACCTGCTCGCTGCTGCGCGCGGTCGGCCGCGACGGCGAGGTCATTTCCTACGAGGTGCGCGACGACCACGCCAAGCACGCCGAACGGAACGTGGCGCGGTTCTTCGGCGAGATGCCGGAGAACTGGACTTTGCATGTCGCCGACGTCAGCACACACAGCGGTGACGTGGACCGTGTCATTCTCGACATGCTGGCCCCGTGGGACGTGCTGCCGACCGTGGCCGAGAACCTCGTTCCCGGCGGTGTTCTGGTGGTGTACGTGGCCACGGTGACACAGCTGTCCCGGATCACCGAGGCGCTGCGGGAACAGCAGTGCTGGACCGAGCCGCAGGCGTGGGAGACGCTGCAGCGGCCCTGGCACGTGGTCGGTCTCGCGGTGCGGCCGGAGCACAAGATGCAGGCGCACACCGCTTTCCTGCTCACCGCACGGCGGCTGGCCGACGGGGTGACGCCGCCGCCGGTACACCGGCGCCCGTCGGCCAGCCGGTAGCCCGCGCGCGGCCGGGTGCCCGTCAGCCAGCCGGTAGCCGCGCACGGTCGCGGAGGTTCCACCGGAGAAGGCGCAGGCCCCGGAGCCGTCGGCGTCCGGGGCCTGCGGCCGCTACTTCGTGCGTCCGGGGGCCTGCGGGCGTTACTTCGTCACGCACCAGCCGCTGCTTTCCTTGCGCAGCGGCATCTTGCCGTCGAGGCTGGTGCCCTTGTTGACGATGTCGACCGGGACCTTGGCGGTCGTGCCGGTGATTTCCGGGTCTCCGGTGATGGTCATGGTGATGTCCGGCGCCTTGCTGAAGTCGACGTTGTGGAGTTCACCGGCGTCGGAACAGAGGGTCGTGACCAGGCGGTCCTTGTCCTTGGCGTTGAACGCGGAGACGAAGGTCTGCGCCACCGACATCACGGCGGCCGACTCCGCCCCGCCGCCCGCCGGGGGCACGTCACCACCGGGAGGCACGTCGCCGCCCGGCACGTCACCCCCGGGCAGCCCTCCCGGGGTCTTGATGTCGGGCTTCGGGGGCACCTGGCCGCTGGAGCCGGAGGCGGTCGTGGCCGGCGCCGCGACGTTGTCGTCGCCGTCCTTGCCGTCGTCGTCGGAGAGGAAGAACCCCGGCTTCCAGAATCCGGTGATCCCGACCGCGGCGAGGATCACCACCACCGCGACGACCACCCCGACGATCGCGCCGACGTTCTTCTTCTTCGGCGGTTCGCCGCCCGGCTGGCCGGGGATCGGATAGGCGCCCTGCGGGTACGGCGGCTGCGGCGGGTGGCCCGGCTGTTGCGGCGGCCAGCCCTGCGGCTGGCCGTACGGCCCCTGCGGCGGGTAGCTCATGGTGACCCCTCCTGCGTTGTGTCGTGGTGCACATCCCGGCGCGTCGGGGATACCCCGCCGGCACCGCACAGCGATCGCACCAGCCGGCAGTCGGTCCGGCCGGATGAGACGAGGCGAAGACGTGCCGACCTGTCGGTCGATCACGCGACGCGCTGTCCGTGATCACAAGCGTCTGTGCACTCTACGACGTTTCCGGGGCCGGGATGGATCCGGGCGGGAACCGTCGGGTTTCGGACGGCGTCGTCGCACCAGGGCATGCGGCGGCGGAACCCGGCCACCTGCCAGGCGCAATCGTCCGCCTCAGCCGATGGACGAGGCGCACCAGCCGTCGCCTTCCTTGCGGAAGTTCAGCGTGCTGGTGCGTTCCCCGGCCGGGCCGGACACCTTGACCGGAATGGTCGCGCGCTGGCCGTTGATCGTGGCGTCACCGGCGATGCTCCACCGGATGCCGTCCGGGAACGAGTCGTAGTCGGACTGCCGCTCGTTCTCCGGATTGCACGACACCGTCTTGACTTTCGCGGAGTTCTTGGTGTTCAGGCCCTCGATCACCGTGGTGGCGATCTGCTTGACCCTGACGATGTCCGTCGCGGGGCCGCCGTCCAGCGGATGCGCCGGCCCCTGGCCGCCCTGCAGCGTCGGGCCGGTGCCTGCGCCGCCCGCCTGGCCGTCCTGCTGCTGGCCGGACTGAGCCTGGCCGGTGCCGGGCTCGTCGCCGAGGAAGAATCCCGGCGCCACGAACCCGGTGAACAGCACGACGCCGGCCACCACGGCGACTGCGCCCGCGGTGATGCCGATCAGGCGACCATTGCGCGGCGGCTCGTCCTCCGGGTACTCGTCGCCGATCTGGCCGGGGCCGTACGGGGCGTAGGGATCATCCGGCCGGTTGCCGCTGCCGGTGGGCGGGCAAGGATGACCGTAGGGCCCGTAGTGCGGCTGTGCACGGTGAGGCTGCTGTTCGTACGGCTGGGCGGGCTGCTGCGCGAAAGCCGGCCCATACGGACCGGCGTGCCCGTCGTACGGTCCACCATGCTGGACGTCGAACCCGCCGCCGTACGGTTGCTGCCGGTACGGGTCTGCCGGGTGTGGTGGGTAAGACATGGCGCCCCTTGTCTGTCTGTCCGACCCCAGTGGGAACCTTCCTCCCTGCGTCGCCAACCGCCTCCAACAAGCGTTACCGAATGTTATCCAGCCGGTGTCCGAATGCAGTGAAATCGGCGCGTGCGGCCACCGCGGGTGGCCGGAAAGGCACCAGCCGCACCGGTTCGGACCAATGATCGATCGGACCGTTCCATGGTTCCGGCGCGGACATTGCCGGTGCGTGAACGGTCGGTAGCCGTGAGGTGTCGTCGGCTCTACCGCAACGGAGGATTGCGGGTCAGCCGATGATCACATTTGCGACTCGCCGGGCCGATTCCTTCTCATGGAACCCCTTTGCATGTCGCCGCTCGTCGGTACCGTGGTAATCGAGAACGCAAGGAGGTGCCGCATGCACAACGAGCGCCCAGGGGGCCGGCACGAGGAGGACGGCGGCCTGACGGAACACGCGGAGACGGCCGGCGACACACCGGCGGCGGCCGGGGAGACCGACGGTGCGCTCAGCGGCGAGCAGGCCCGCGAGGTCAGGTACCTGCAGGAGGAAGCGTCCAGGCTGCGCCGCAGGGCGGCGTCGGCGCCGGACTCCGACCGGGTCCTGGAACAGCGACTGGCCGAGGCGTCGGAGCGGATCGCCCAGCTGACCGAGCGCAACGCCAAGCTGGTGGAGACGTTGCGGGACGCCCGCAGCCAACTGATCGCGTTGCGCGAGGAAGTGGACCGGCTTGCCCAGCCGCCGAGCAGCTACGGCACGTTCTTGCGGGCATTCGACGACGGCACCGTGGACGTGTTCACCTCGGGCAGGCGGATGCGCGTGGCGGTGTCGCCCACGATCGACGTCGAACAGCTCAAGCGCGGCCAGACGCTGCGGCTGAACGAAGCGCTGACGGTGGTGGAGGCGGGCGACTTCGAGCGCACCGGCGAGGTGTGCACGCTGCGCGAGCTGCTGCCCGCAGCCGCCGACGGCGAGGCGGAGCGTGCCCTGGTGGTCGGCCATGCCGACGAGGAGCGGGTGGTCTGGCTGGCCGATCCGCTGGTCGACTCGGAGACCAAGCTCAGGCCGGGTGACTCGCTGCTGGTCGACCTCAAGGCCGGGTACGCCTACGAGCGGGTGCCCAAGTCCGAGGTCGAGGACCTGGTGCTGGAAGAGGTGCCGGACGTCAGCTACGAGGACATCGGCGGCCTGCAGAAGCAGATCGAGCAGATCCGCGACGCGGTCGAGCTGCCGTTCCTGCACGCCGACCTGTACCGCGAGTACCAGCTGCGCCCGCCGAAGGGCGTGCTGCTGTACGGCCCGCCCGGCTGCGGCAAGACGCTCATCGCCAAGGCGGTGGCGAACTCGCTGGCCAAGCAGGTAGCCGCGGGCAAGGGCGGCAACCCGAAGGAGGCGAAGTCCTACTTCCTCAACATCAAGGGCCCGGAGCTGCTGAACAAGTTCGTCGGCGAGACCGAACGGCACATCCGGATGATCTTCCAGCGGGCGCGGGAGAAGGCGTCCGACGGCACGCCGGTGATCGTGTTCTTCGACGAGATGGACTCGATCTTCCGTACCCGCGGCAGCGGGGTGTCCTCGGACGTGGAGACCACGATCGTGCCGCAGCTGCTGTCGGAGATCGACGGTGTCGAGGGGCTGGAGAACGTCATCGTCATCGGGGCGTCCAACCGCGAGGACATGATCGACCCGGCGATCCTGCGGCCCGGCAGGCTCGACGTGAAGATCAAGATCGAGCGGCCGGACGCGGAAGGCGCCAAGGACATCTTCTCCAAGTACCTCAAGACCGGCCTGCCGATCCACGCCGACGACCTGGCCGAGTTCGGCGGCGACGAGCAGGCGTGCCTGGACGCGATGATCCAGCACACCGTGGAGCGGATGTACGCCGAGACGGAGGAGAACCGCTTCCTGGAGGTCACCTACGCCAACGGCGACAAGGAAGTGCTGTACTTCCGCGACTTCAACTCCGGTGCCATGATTCAGAACATCGTGGACCGGTCGAAGAAGGCGGCCATCAAGTCGGTGCTGGAGACCAACCAGCCCGGCCTGCGGGTGCAGCACCTGCTGGACGCCATCGTGGACGAGTTCGCGGAGAACGAGGACCTGCCCAACACCACCAACCCGGACGACTGGGCGCGCATCTCCGGCAAGAAGGGCGAGCGCATCGTCTACATCCGGACGTTGGTGTCGGGCAAGAACCAGGACGCCGGCAGGGCCATCGACACGGCCACCAACACCGGCCAGTACTTGTGACGCTCGGCGCGGGGCACGCCCCCACGAGCAGTGTTGTCGGAAGGTCGGAGGGCGCCCGGCACGCGGTTCGGACCGCGGCCGGGCGCCTTCTTCCTGCCGCGGCTGGCGCAGGTCGGCACGGTGGGATGCGGGAAGCGGCCGCGGCCTGACACGGGTTTGCTCGTCCGCCGGACGGACGGCGTCGTGCTGCCGTTCGACCGCGTGACTGGGGCGGTTTCGGGTCGTACGGGCTCCCGGTCGGTTCCCTTGCCCGTCAAGGCGGCCGCCGTGCCCCAGGTGCCCGAGCGTGGGAGCCCGGTCGTGTCTCGGCGCTACCGGGTTTCGGTCGGCCTGTGCTCGATGGCAGGCGCGATGCGCGTCCACAGGCCTCGTCCAAGGGGCGGCGGAGTGTTCAAGCCAGGGCTACCGCCGCTGAGCGGGGGAAAGGCAAGTTCGAGCCACGGCTGCCACCGAAGGGCAGGGGAGCAGTGGGACGCGAGCCACAGCTGCTGTTCACGGGGCGGTGACCGCTGAGGTTCGAGCCGCACCTGCCGTCCGAGGGGGAGAGTGACCGGCGGGTTGAGAGCGGTCGCACGGCGGGGAGCGGCGGGATGCGCGCCACGGTTGCTGTCGGACGGGAGAGTGACCAGCGGGATCCGAGCCACCCAGCCTGCACCGGTATCCGCCACGTGCGCCGAAGAGACTCCAGCCCGGGCGCCTACCTCTGCGCTTGCGCCCCGCCATGGAGGCACGTCGCCCCGCCACCGCGGTGAGCTCTCTGCCTCGTACATGGCGAACCGCCCGCCGGCCCGCGTGGTCGCGAGCCGGCGGGCGGTGTCGGCACACCGGAATTCGGACAGGAATCAGATCGTCATGCGCGCTGCCACAGTGCCGGAACGTTCGGCGGCTCCCAGCCGGTCAGCGCCGTGTGACCCTGCAGGCAGACGTAGGTGACACCGTCGTAGGTGACCTTGTCGCCGGCCTTGTAGGTCGTCCCTGGCTGCCATGCCTGGACGGTCCCGTCGCCGTCGTCTCCGCCACCGTTGTCGCCGTCACCGCCGTCGCCGTCGTCATCGTCATCGTCGTCCCCGTTGCCGGGGTTCCCCGGAAGACCACCGGCCAGTGCGGCGATCAGCTCACCGTTGGCGGTGTCGCCGCTGAGTTCCCAGAAGAACGCTCCGCCCAGGCCCTGGTCGCGGACGTAATCCATCTTGCCCGCGATGGTCTGCGGCGTGTCGTAGCTCCACCACTCCTGGCCGCAGTGCGCGTACGCGGTTCCGGCCACCTGCCCGGTCGGCGGGCACTTGGTCTTGAGCACCTTGTAGTCCTCGATGCCCTGCTCGTAGGTGCCCGGAGCGGGGCCGGAGGCGGAACCGCCGGGAGCGGACTGGGACACGCCGGTCCAGCCGCGGCCGTAGAAGCCGATGCCGAGCAGCAGCTTGTCCGCCGGGATGCCCTTGCCCTTGAGCTTCTGGATCGCCGCGTCCGAGTTGAAGCCCTGGGTCGGAATGCCGTCGTAGCTGGTCAGCGGTGAGTGGGGAGCCGTCGGCCCCTGTGCCTCCCATGCGCCGAAGAAGTCGTACGTCATCACGTTGTACCAGTCGACGTACTGTGCCGCGGCGGCGTAATCGGCGGCGTCGATCTTGCCTCCCGGGGACGCGTCGGCGGTGATGGCCGCGGTGACCAGGTTGTCCGGACCGAACCTGTTGCGCAGCGCCCGCATCAGGTTGGCGAACGCTTCCGGGCCGCTGTCGTCGCAGGTGTCCCCGCAGGCGTTCGGGTACTCCCAGTCGATGTCGATGCCGTCGAACACGTCGGCCCATCGCGGGTCCTCGACCAGCCGGTAGCAGGACTCGGCGAAGGCCTCGGGGTTCTTCGCGGCCTCGCCGAACCCGCTGGACCAGGTCCAGCCGCCGAACGAGTAGAGGATCTTCAGGTGCGGGTACATCTGCTTCAGCTTGCGCAGCTGGTTGAAGTTGCCCCGCAGGGCGCCTTGGTCCCAGGTGTCCGGCTGGCCGTCCACGCTGGACGCGGCGTCGTAGAACTTGTCGTAGTCGGCGTAGGCGTCACCGATCTGGCACTGGCCGTTGGTGACGTTGCCGAACGCGTAGTTGATGTGCGTCAGCTTCTCCGCCGACCCGCTGGTGTGGATGTTCTTGACGTGGTAGTTGCGCTGGTAGACGCCCCAGTTGACGAAATACCCCAGCCGGACGCCCGCCGCCGATGCGGACGGCGCCGACGCGGTGCCCTCGTTCTCCGATGCGCTGACCGGCCCGGCGAGCATGCCCGCCGTGGTGAGCCCAGCGGCCGCGAGTGCGAGCAGCCGCCATCGCTTTCTGGACATCCCGGTTCCTTCCGATAGCAGGGGTGTGTGGATCGGAAAGCGCAGCACGGGCCCGACGCTGCTCACGCTGTGTGACCTGATTCACAACGTATTAGGTAACAATACTTCCAGTTTTCGCGATGGTCCAGATCAAACGTGAAAACTTCTCGCTAAAGTTCTGTGTCAAGGACCGTGACCAGGCGAAACGCCGGTGCAGCGGGAAAGGTCGGTACTTCCGACCTGATCCAAGTGGTCCGTACGGGCAATCCGAGTGGCGACGAGCCGGAGCCGGAGGGCGCTGGGCGACGCGGCCTCACGCAGACGTTCGAGCACTCTGCGTGATGGGGTGCCGACGGACTTGGGCGATCGGCTGGACGTGCCGTGCGAATCGGTTCGACGGACAGCAGCGTGCGGGAGCCCGGTGGACGGCCCAATGGCTCGCCCAGACCGCCGTGACGCGATGCCACGCCCTTGCGTCGGCGTGCGGCCGTCAGCGCGGTGGCCGGTTCAACGTGGCGACGAACTTGTACCGGTCACCGCGATACACCGAGCGCACCCACTCCACGGGGGTGCCGTGGGTGTCGAACGAGTGCCGGGACAACAGCAGCATCGGCATGCCGATGTCGGCGCCGAGCGCGTGCGCCTCGTCCGGTCCGGCCAGGGCGGTCTCGATCGTCTCCTCGGCGTGCCCGAGCTCGACCTGGTAGCGGTCGCGCAGCGTCTGGTAGAGCGACTTGCCCGCCCGCAAGTACCGGCGCAGTCCCGGGTACCGGAAGTTGGCCAGGTGCGTGATCTCCACCGCCATCGGTTCGTCGTCGGCCAGCCGCAGCCTGCGGACCCGCAGCACGGTCTCACCCCGTCGCATGCCCAGCCGTTCGGCCAGCTCGGTGTCCGCCGGGATGTCGTCGATGGCGAGCAGCCGGGACGACGGCGTCTTCCCCTGCGCCTGCATGTCCTCGGTGTAGGAGGACAGCTGCAGGGGCTGCGCCACCTTGGGCTCGGCGACGAACGTGCCGCTGCCCTGCACCCTGCGCACCCGGCCCTCCACCGTGAGGTCGGCCAGCGCCTGGCGGACGGTGGTGCGGGAGGCCCCGAACTCCATGGCCAAGCTGCGTTCCGTCGGGATGGCGGTACCGGGCGGCAACGTGTCGAGCATGCGCAGCAGGCGCTGCTTGACCCCCCAGTACTTCGGTGCGCGGACTCGGCCGGAGGCGGTCGCAACTTCGTCGGACGTCAACGGGTCTCCCAGTCGATGCGGGCAGGGGGCGGCAATCGTGTCGAAGCACAGCATGCCTTGTCCGCCCCGGAGCGCCGCTATGTGTCCCACGAGCTGTCAACCCGTAGGGTGGAGGCATGCGCCGGATCATGGGAACTGAGGTGGAGTACGGCATCGCCGTTCCGGGGGATGCCACCGCCAACCCGGTACTGACGTCGACACAGATCGTGCTGGCCTACGCCGCCGCGGTGGACATCCCGCGCTCGCGCCGGGCCCGATGGGACTACGAGGTCGAGTCCCCGCTGCGGGACGCGCGCGGCTTCGACCTCACCGCCCCCAACCAGCAGCCCCAGGAGCCCGACGTGGACGATCTGGGTGCGGCGAACGTCATCCTCACCAACGGCGCGCGGCTGTACGTCGACCACGCTCACCCGGAGTACTCCACGCCCGAGGTCACCAACCCCCGCGACGCGGTGATCTGGGACAAGGCGGGCGAGCGGGTGATGGAGACCGCGTCGATCAAGGCCGCCACCGTGCCCGGCCAGCCGCGGTTGCAGCTGTACAAGAACAACGTCGACGGCAAGGGCGCCAGCTACGGCTCGCACGAGAACTACCTGATGGCGCGGGCCACACCGTTCACCGCGGTGATCAGCGGGCTGACCCCGTTCTTCGTCTCCCGCCAGGTGATCACCGGTTCCGGCCGGGTCGGCATCGGCCAGCAGAGCGAGGAGGACGGCTACCAGCTGTCCCAGCGTGCCGACTACATCGAGGTCGAGGTGGGCCTGGAGACCACGCTCAAGCGGGGCATCATCAACACCCGCGACGAGCCGCACGCGGACGCGGACAAGTACCGGCGGCTGCACGTCATCATCGGCGACGCCAACCTGTCCGAGTACTCCACCTACCTCAAGCTCGGCAGCACAGCGCTGGTGCTGGACATGATCGAGGCGGGGATCTCGTTCGAGGACCTGCGGCTGCGCGAACCGGTGCGCGCGGTACGGCAGATCAGCCACGACCCGACGCTGAAGACCACCGTGGAACTGGCCGACGGGCGCTGGTTCACCGGTCTGGACATCCAGCGCGCCTACCACGAGCGTGCGGTCGAGTGCGCCGAGCGGGGGCAGATCGAGCCGTCCGAGGAGTCGCAGAACGTGCTGCGGCTGTGGGGCGAGATCGTCGACGCGCTGGCCCGCGACCCGTTCGAGTGCGCCGACCGGCTGGACTGGGTGGCCAAGCTGCGGCTGCTGGAGCGTTACCGCGAGCGTGACGGGCTGAGCTGGGGATCGCCCCGGCTGCACATGATCGACCTGCAGTACTCCGACGTCCGGATGGACAAGGGCCTGTACAACCGGCTGGTGGCGCGCGGATCGATGAAGCGCCTGGTCGACGAGGACGAGGTGCAGGCGGCGATGACCAACCCGCCGCAGGACACCCGCGCCTACTTCCGCGGCAGGGCGCTGGAGAAGTACGCCGCGTCGATCGCGGCCGCATCGTGGGATTCGGTCATCTTCGACATCGGCCGGGAATCCCTGGTGCGGATCCCGACGTTGGAACCGCTGCGGGGGACGAAGTCGCACGTCGGGCAGCTGCTCGACGCCGCGGAGACGGCCGAGGAGCTGGTGAAAGCGCTGACCAGCTAGATCAGATGGGCAAACCGTGATCATTCGGATGGTCCCTTCCGGGACTACCGCTGGGTAGGCTGACGTCAGGACCCGATGCGAACCGGGAGGGGCAATGGCTCAGGAGCAGATCCCGAAGCAGCGCGAGGAAGAAGAGGAAGTTCAGGACCCGGGCGCCGATGCCGGTGGTGAGGGTGCCACCGCGACGCAGGAGCGACTGGAGAAGATTGGCGAGGACGTCGACACGATCCTGGACGAGATCGACGACGTCCTGGAGGAGAACGCCGAGGACTTCGTGCGAGCGTACGTGCAGAAGGGCGGACAATAGGACGCATGGAGCAGCCGCAAGCCGGGCCGTTGTCGCCGGCCTACCTGAGCATGTCCACGTCGTCGTTCACCGAGTTCCTTCGGGCGCAGTCACCGGATCTGCTGCCCGGGCGCAGGCAGCTGGGTGATGCGACCTCGTTACAGGCTCCCCACGGCACCACCATCGTTGCGTTGACGTTCTCCGGCGGGGTGGCCATAGCCGGGGACCGGCGAGCGACCGCAGGCAACACGATTGCGGCGCGCGACCTGGAGAAGGTCTACATCACGGACGCCTACTCCGCGGTGGGCATCGCGGGTACCGCGGGCATCGCGCTGGAGCTGGTCCGGCTGTACGCCGTCGAGCTGGCGCACTACGAGAAGATCGAGGGCGTGGCGTTGTCGCTGGACGGCAAGGCCAACAAGCTGGCCACCATGGTCCGCGCCAACCTGGACGTCGCCATGGCCGGGCTGGCCGCCGTGCCGATGTTCGTCGGCTACGACACCGACGCCGCGGACCCGGCCAGGGCCGGGCGCATCATCTCGTTCGACGTCACCGGCGGCCGCTACGAGGAGCGCGGCGGGTTCCACGCCATCGGATCCGGGTCGCCGTACGCCAAGTCCGCGCTGAAGAAGCTCTACGACCCGGACGCCGACGCCGACGCGGCGGTACGCACCGCGGTGGCCGCGCTGTACGACGCGGCCGACGACGACGCCGCCACGGGTGGCCCGGACACGGTGCGCAGAATCTACCCGCAGGTGGTCACCATCACCGCCGAAGAGGGCGCGGTGCACGTTCCCGAGGAACGGATCGAGGCGGCCACCGAGGCCGTGCTGGACGAGCGGCGGTCCGCCCGCGAGGCGCGTCGGTGAAGCACGGCAGGCGGATGCCGCACACCAGGGGAGAACGGAGTAAGACGCAG
This sequence comes from Thermocrispum sp., assembly GCF_002919275.1. Lineage (NCBI taxonomy): Bacteria > Bacillati > Actinomycetota > Actinomycetes > Pseudonocardiales > Pseudonocardiaceae > Thermocrispum > Thermocrispum sp. The sequence continues at coordinate 79,822 of NZ_PKFA01000059.1, forward strand.
TGACGTTGCCGATTTACGCCTCGCCCGAGCAGTTGATGCGGGACCGCTCGGAGTACGCCCGCAAAGGCATCGCTCGCGGCCGCAGTGTGGTGGCGCTGAAGTATGCGGACGGCTTGCTGTTCGTCGCCGAGAACCCGTCCGCCACGCTGCACAAGATCTCGGAGATCTACGACCGGATCGGGTTCGCCGCGGCGGGCAGGTACAGCGAGTACGAGAGCCTGCGCCGGGCCGGTATCCGCCACGTCGACCTGCAGGGATACGCCTACGACCGGCGGGACGTCTCGGCGCGGCAGCTGGCGAACGTCTACGCGCAGACCCTCGGTGCGATCTTCACCGAACAGGTCAAGCCGTTCGAGGTCGAGCTCGCGGTGGCCGAAGTGGGTGCCCGGCCGGAGGAGGACCAGCTGTTCCGGCTGACCTACGACGGCTCGATCGTGGACGAGCCCCGGTTCCTGGTGATGGGCGGCCAGACCGATCCGGTGGTCAGCAAACTCAAGGAGGTCTACGTCGAGGGCTCCGCGCTGGCGGAGGCGTTCGCGCAGGCCGTGCAGGGACTGAAGGCGGGCCTGTCCAACGGTGCCGAGCTGGGCAAGCTCGAGGTGGCGATCCTCGACCGGCACCGTCCCGGCCGCGCCTTCCGCCGGATCACCGGCGCCGAGCTGGACGCGCTGATGCCCGCCAACGGGGACGGGGCCAAGGAGCAGGACAAGCAGGCGCAGGGCGAGGACAAGGGCGCCAAGCAGGCCACGGCGGACAAGAAGGAGCCCGGCAAGGCGGGCGAGGCGGACAAGGGCCGGCAGGCGGGCGACGGGCAGGGCGAGTAATGCTCGACTTGGCACCCGCGGCGCAGCGTCTGGCGGCGGTCGTCGGGCAGATCGGCGACGATCAGCTGGCGGCGCCGACCCCGTGCGAGAAGTACCAGGTCAGTGGACTGGTCGCGCATGTGCTCGGGCTGGCGGTGGCGTTCCGGCTGGCCGCGGTGAAGGACCCGGCTGCGTCGGCCGACCCGCCGTCGGAAGACCCGGATCCCACCGCTGTGCTGCCGGAGGGCTGGCGCGAAGAGCTCGCCCGCAGGCTCGACGCCCTGGTCGCCGCCTGGCGGGAGCCGGCCGCGTGGCACGGGCAGACCGAAGTCGGCGGGGTGAGCCTTCCCGCCGAGCAGGCCGGAGTCGTCGCGCTGCAGGAGTTGGTCGTGCACGGCTGGGATCTGGCCACCGCCACCGGTCAGCACTACGACCTGGACGAGAACACCCTCCGCAAAGTGTTCGTGGCGTTGGATGGTTCGGTCGACGAGAACGGCACGCCGGGGCTCTTCGCGCCACCGGTGCCGGTGCCGATGGACGCGCCGTTGCTGGATCGCACCATCGCCCTGACCGGCCGCGACCCGAAGTGGCGGCCGGCTCAACGGTAGACGGTCAGCGCGTCGGAGCGGGAGCGGAAGACGAACCGGTTGCCGAGCGGCCCGACCTCGCCGTCGGTGGCGACCCGCCGGTTGCCGTCCAGCAAGCGGACTTCCAGCTCGGGCAGGTCGTACTGCCGGTAGACGTGGCTGGTGGCCAGCGTGTTGGTGATGCTGGCCAGCACGAACCGGGCACGCGAGTAGGGCACGTCGGCGCGGAGGTAGCGGACGTCCAGCTTGCCGGAGTCCATGGCCGGGCGGCTGCTCGGCGCGAACCCCTTCGGGTGGTAGCTGCCGTTGCCGACGAAGATCATCCAGACCAGGTGTTCCTGACCGTTGAGCAGCACCCGGATCGGGCTGGCGTGGCGCAGCGTGCGGACCATCGCGATCACGCCCGCGATCCACTTCGGGTAGTGCTTCTCGAGCACTTCGCGCAGCCGCACCATCTCCGGGTAGCCACCGATGCCTGCGGTGTTGAGGAACCAGCGCCGGGAGGTGCCGTCGTCGCCGAACGTGGTGACTTCGCCCAGATCGACGCCGATCGCGGTGCCCGCCTCGGTCGCCTCGTCCGCGTCGCGCACCGACTGCACCCCCACGTCGCGGGCGAAGTGGTTCAGCGTGCCCGCGGGAATCAGCACCAGCGGGAGCTTGTTCTCGGCCGCGACCGACGCCACGGCGGCCACGGTGCCGTCACCTCCGGCGACGGCCAGGGCGCGTACCGGACGACCCTGTGCCGCGCGCTCGTCGATCAGCTGCTGGAGCTGTTCGACGATGTCGCGTCCTTGCTCGGGCTGCACGAATGTGGCCAGCGGCCACGCGACGCGAGTAAGTGCGGTGGGATCGTCGCCGTCGTCGCCGGACTTCGGGTTCACCAACGCCACCATGTCCACCCCGTCCGGCATGACCGGGGCGTCGGCGGGGTGCTCGGAACGCGCGGGCTCGGACGGGTGCAGCGGCCACCAGTGCCGTGTTGCAGCGGCGACCGCGCCGCCGATCAGCACACCGGCCGCCACGTCACTCGGCCAGTGCACGCCGGTGTGCACCCGGGAGTAGGCCACTGCTGCGGCCAGCGGAACGGCGACTGCGCCGGCAAGTGGTGACTCCATGGCGGCGGCCGTGACGAACGCGGCCGCGGAAGCGCTGTGCCCCGACGGGAACGACGACGAGGTTGGACGCCTGCGCAACCGCCGCCGGGCGGGGAGGAGGGCCGCGGCGGGCCGCCTGCGCGGGAACAGCGGTTTGGTGATCACATTGGCGAAGAAGCTGGCGCCCGCGACAGCGACGGCGCCGCGCAGCCCCGCCCGCCGTAGTTTGCCTTTGCGTAGAGCGAACGCGCCGGCCATGGCGAACCACAGCAGGCCGCGATCGGCGGCGCGGGACACGGCACGGAGCGCGTCGTCGGCCGGCCCCGCGGGAAGCCGGGCACTGCGTCGCATGAGGGCCGTGTCGGCCCTTCCGACGCGGGCGAGCCGCCGTCGCAGGTCGAGGTTCACGCTGTGCAACATAGCCCAGGAGCCGAGACTCCCCCCAACAGCGCACCGAAAAGTCGGCAAGTGCGCCTAGCATGAAGAAATGCAGCGTCGGATCTTTGGCATCGAGACCGAGTTCGGGGTCACGTGCACGTTTCACGGTCAGCGGCGGCTGTCCCCGGACGAAGTTGCCCGGTATCTGTTCCGCCGGGTCGTCTCGTGGGGCCGGTCGTCCAACGTCTTCCTGTCCAACGGTTCCCGCCTGTACCTGGACGTGGGTTCGCATCCGGAGTACGCCACCGCCGAATGCGACGACCTGATCCAGCTGGTCACGCACGACAAGGCGGGCGAGCGGATCCTGGAGGATCTGCTGGTCGACGCCGAGCGCAGGCTCGCCGACGAGGGCATCGGCGGGGACATCTACCTGTTCAAGAACAACACCGATTCCGCGGGCAACTCCTACGGCTGCCACGAGAACTACCTGGTGGGCAGGTCGGGGGAGTTCTCCAGGATCGCCGACGTGTTGCTGCCCTTCTTGGTGTCCCGCCAGCTCATCTGCGGCGCAGGCAAGGTGCTGCAGACCCCGCGCGGCGCGGTGTTCTGCCTGTCGCAGCGGGCCGAGCACATCTGGGAAGGCGTGTCGAGCGCGACCACGCGCAGCCGCCCGATCATCAACACCCGCGACGAGCCGCACGCCGACGCTGAGCGTTACCGCAGGCTGCACGTGATCGTCGGGGACTCCAACATGGCGGAGCCGACCACGTTGCTCAAGGTCGGCACGGCCAACCTTGTGCTGCGGATGATCGAGGAAGGCGTGCAGTTCAAGGACTTCACGCTGGACAACCCGATCAGGGCGATCCGCGAGATCAGTCACGACCTGACCGGCCGCAGGCGGGTGCGGCTGGCGGGCGGCCGCGAGGCGTCGGCGCTGGAGATCCAGCGCGAGTACTACGAGCGGGCGGTGGCGCACATCGACTCGGCCGGTGCCGACCCGACCACCCATCAGGTCGTCGAGCTGTGGGGACGCACGCTGGACGCGGTCGAACAGCAGGACTTCGGCAAGATCGACACCGAGATCGACTGGGCGATCAAGTACCGGCTGGTGGAGCGGTACCGGAAGAAGTTCGACTTGGATCTGTCCAGCCCCCGCATCGCGCAGCTGGATCTGGCCTACCACGACATCCGGCGCGGCCGCGGAGTGTTCGACGTGCTGCAGAGCAAGGGCCTGGTCAAGCGGGTGACCGACGACGGGGAGATCGAGCTGGCCAAGGACACCCCGCCGCAGACCACCAGGGCGAAGCTCCGGGGCGACTTCATCGCGGCGGCGCAGGCGGCCCAGCGGGACTTCACCGTCGACTGGGTGCACTTGAAGCTGAACGATCAGGCCCAGCGCACCGTGCTGTGCAAGGACCCGTTCCGGCACGTCGACGAGCGGGTGGAGCGGCTGATCGCCAGCCTGTGACCGGCGGGCGCGGGCAGGCTAGTTGACGCACGGGATCTCGTCGGCCGTGATCGGGCGGTTGCCGCCTTCCGGCGTCTGCTCGCCGTCTTCCGGCGGCTGCGCGGTGCTCGGGGGAACCTCCGGCGGCGTGGCGGACTCTGCCCGCGGCGGGGGAGCGCTGGTGGTGGCAGACGGCGGGGCGGAGCCGGTCGTCGACGGCGGAGCGGACGAGTTGCCCGGCGGCGGGGGAGCGGACGAAGACCGCTCACGGGCCGCAGCGGCTTCCTCGTCCTCCTCCTCGGACAGCGAAGCGATGAATTCCCGCACGCGCTGCGGATCGACCTCCACGGCCGCTCCGTCGGCAGGTGTCGGCAACGCCAGGCTGCCCACCGGGATGGTGCGGAACTCCACCCGGTCGGTCGTCAGCGAGCTCATCCGCTGGGCGAAAGCCATGATGTCCCAGCCCTTGCTGAGCACCACCGAGCGGGTGATCGCGTCCATCAGGTCGTTCAGCCGCTGCGGGTCGGTCAGCGTCCCGGTGGACAACACCTTGCGGGCCAGCCCGGTGAGGAACACCTGCTGCCGGACGATGCGGTCGAGATCGCCACGTGGCAGGCCGTGCCGTTGCCGGACGAACGCCAGCGCGTCGCCCTCGGAGATGACCTGCCGCCCGGCGGGGAAGTCCGCATGCGACTTGACGTCCTGCACCGGTGCCTTCAAGCAGACCTCGATCCCGCCGATGGCCTTGGTGATCTCGTAGAACCCGAGCAGGTTGACCGACGCGTAGTGATCGATGGTGCGGCCGGTCAGCTTCTCCACCGTCTTCAGCAGGACCCGGGCCCCCGCCTGGTGCGACCGCCGCTCCAGTTCCTCGCCGGGTGGCATCCCGGCGGCCAGCAGGCGTTCCCGCTCCACGTTCCGGCCGCGCGGATACGCGGAATTGATCTTGTGCATGCCGAACCCGGGGATGTCCACGTAGGAATCCCGGGGGATCGACACCGCCACCGCGCGGCTGGTGTCGCTCGGCACGTGCACCAGGATGATCGTGTCGGTGTTGACCTCGCCGTCACCGGCGTTGACCCGTAGCAGCTTGCGCTGCTCGGCGGACAGCGGTCGCCCGCGCGCGTCGGTCCTGCTGTCCATGCCGACCAGCAGGATGTCCACCGTGCCGTCCAGCGGCCGCTCGGCGTCGGCCTGCGGGCTCAGCACGTCGGCGACCACCACGCGCCTGTTGAAATCCCGCAGCAGGAACCAGCCGTAGCCGGTGACCCCGAGGACCGCCGCCGCAACGAGGGCAGCGGTCACCTTCCCCAGAACGCCCGCGAAGACCCCAGCGCCCCGACGCACCGGTGCTCCTTCCGCCTGCTTCGGCCCGGATTCGCTTCAGCGTCACCGCCGGCGCAGGACCGGACGGATCACCTGCCGAGACCGTGATACTTCCATCCTGCCGCGCGCCAGCGGTCGGCGTCGAGGACGTTCCTGCCGTCGAGGATGACCCGGTTGGCCACGACCTCGTTGAGCGCCTGCGGGTCCATCTCGCGGAACTCCGCCCACTCGGTCAGGTGCAGCACGATGTCGGCACCGCGGCAGGTCTCGATCACCGACGAGCCGTAGCCCAGGGTGGGGAAGGCCTTGCGGGCGTTGTCCATGGCCTTCGGGTCGTACACGGTGACGTGGCCACCCTGCAGCTGGATCTGGCCCGCGATGTTCAGCGCCGGCGAGTCGCGGATGTCGTCGGAGTTGGGCTTGAACGCCGCGCCGAGCACCGCCACCCGCTTGCCGATGAACGTGCCGCCGACCAGCTCGCGGGCCAGGTCGACGGTGCGCACCCGGCGGCGCATGTTGATGGCGTCCACCTCGCGCAGGAACATCAGCGCGTGATCGGCGCCCAGCTCGCCGGCGCGGGCCATGAAGGCCCGGATGTCCTTGGGCAGGCAGCCGCCGCCGAAGCCGACGCCGGCGTTGAGGAACTTGCGCCCGATCCGGTCGTCGTGGCCGAGCGCGTCGGCCAGGACGGTCACGTCGGCACCGGCCAGCTCGCAGACCTCGGCCATGGCGTTGATGAAGGAGATCTTGGTGGCCAGGAACGCGTTCGCGGCCACCTTCACCAGCTCGGCGGTGGCGAAGTCGGCCACGATGAACGGCGTGCCGTTGGCGATCGCGTCGGCGTAGACGGTGCGCAGCGTCTGTTCGGCCTCGGCCGACCGCACCCCGATGACCAGCCGGTCGGGCCGCAGCGTGTCGTTCACCGCGTAACCCTCCCGGAGGAATTCCGGGTTCCACGCCAGCTCCGCCTTGACGCCGGACGGGGCCAGCTCGGCCAGCTTGCGGGCCAGCCGGTCCGCGGTGCCCACCGGGACGGTGGACTTGCCGACCACCAGGCTGTCCTTGGCCAGGTGCGGGGCCAGCGACTCCAGCGCGGCGTCGATGTAGGTCAGGTCCGCGGCCAGCTCACCGTGCCGTTGCGGCGTGCCGACGCACAGGAAGTGCACGTCGCCGAACTTCCCCGCCTCCTCGTAGGAGGTGGTGAAGCGCAGCGTCTGCGACTCGATGTGCTTGCGCAGCAGCGGCTCCAGGTCGGGCTCGTAGAACGGCACCCGGCCTTCCTGCAACGCGGCGACCTTGGCCTCGTCGACGTCGACGCCGAGTACCTCGAACCCGAGCTCGGCCATGCACGCCGCGTGCGTCGCGCCGAGGTAGCCGGTCCCGATTACCGTGATCTTGAGCTTTCGCGGTGCCAATCCATCTCCCTAGGTCTGCTCGCGCGCGATAGTATCGCCGCCACGATTCGTCACCGTCCGCCCGGGGTGGGTCGTGCCGCGAATCCGCGCTACGGGCGAGTATCGTTCCAGTCACCATGAGCATCCAACCCGAGCAGCAGCCCGGCGCCGCTGGTCCGGACGCCGCCGAGTACCCCGGTGTGTCGGTCGTCATGACCGTGCTGAACGAGGAACGGCACCTGGCCTCCGCAGTGCGGGCGGTGCTGGACCAGGACTACCCCGGAGAGCTCGAGCTGGTCGTCGCGCTGGGGCCGTCCACGGACGCCACCGACGCCATCGCGGCGGAACTGGCCGCCCAGGACAGCCGCATGCGCACGGTGCCGAACCCGGAGGGCGCCACCCCGGTCGGGCTCAACCGCGCGATCAAGGACGCCAAGTACGACATCATCGTGCGGGTGGACGGGCATGCAGTGCTGCCGCGGGACTACGTGCGGACTGCGGTGGAGGTGCTGCAGGAGACGGGTGCGGACAACGTCGGCGGCATCATGCACGCCGAAGGCACCACGCCGTTCGAGAAGGCCGTGGCCTGCGCCACCAACAGCTGGCTGGGCGTGGGTGGCGCGCGGTTCCACGTCGGCGGCGAGGCAGGCCCGGCGGAGACGGTCTACCTGGGCTCGTTCCGCCGGTCGGCCCTGGAGCGGGTCGGCGGCTTCGACGAGGGCATGCGCCGCGCGCAGGACTGGGAGCTGAACTACCGGCTGCGCCGCTCGGGTGGCACGGTCTGGTTCACGCCGCGGATGCGGGTGTCGTACCGGCCGCGGTCGACCGTGAAGGCGCTGGCCAAGCAGTACTTCCGGACCGGGCAGTGGCGCCGGGAGGTGGTGCGGCGGCACAGCGAGACGGTGAGTGCCCGCTATCTGGCGCCGCCGCTGGCGCTGGTGGGCATGGTCGGCGGCACCATCGCGGGCGTGGCCGGGTTCTGGCCGGGGTTCGTCATTCCGGGCGGCTATCTGGCCGGCGTCCTGGTCGGGTCGGCGATCGTCGGGCGCAAGCTGCCGTGGAAGTCGAAGCTGATGCTGCCGATCGTGTGCGCGACCATGCACACGTCATGGGGCGCCGGCTTCATCTTCAGCCCGCGCAACCTGAAGTAGGCCGGGCAACTGGGAAGGAGCGATCGGCGGGCAGTCGCACGACGTGCGGGCTGCCGTCACGCTGCGACCAGTCGATGCGCCGGGGCAGCCACCGCCCCGGACGTCACGGACGTCAGCGTGCCCAGGCTTCCAGTTGCTCGACGAACGCCTTCTGATCGACCCGCCAGTTGTAGTCGGTCAGCGCGGCGTCGTGGCCGCGCCGGGCCATCGTCACCCGCAGCTCGGCGTCGTCGCGCAGCTTCAGGATCGCGTCGGCGGCAGCCTTCGGATCGTCGAACGGGGTCACGATGCCTGCCTCGAACTTCTCCGCCAGCTCGGGGGCGGGCGGGGTCGGCGTGCTCACCCACGGCACCCCGTGGGCCATGTACTCGATGACCTTGGTGGCCCACGAGTTGCGGTAGTTCGCCTCGTCGTGCCGCAGCGACAACCCGGCCAGCGACCCCTGCACCAGCTCGAGCGCCTGCTTGTTCGGCATGAACCCGTGCCAGACGACGGATCCTTCGTCGTGCGCCTGCTGGACCAGCGGCTTCATCTGGTCGTCCGCGTCGCCGATCAGTTCGACCCGGACCTTGCCCTTGAGCAGGCGGCCGACCTCGATCATCTCCTCCGTGCCGCGCGCCCTGGTCAGGTGGCCCACGTAGACCACCCGCTCGTCGCCCGGCTCGGGCACCTGCTCCGGCACGTAGGTCGTGTTGCGCACCACCGGGTGCTCGTGCTCGAACAGCTCGCGGTAGCCGTCGTCGGCCAGGATCAGGTGGTAGTGCTGCTCGGCGTAGCGTTCGATGAACTTCGCCAGCCGTACCCCGGCGGGCCGGGCAGGCTTGGGCAGCCACGGCTTCAAGGTCATGGTCGCCGCAGTGTCCTCGTGCACGTCCCACACCACGGGGGGCAGGTCCTTCAGCCGCGCCACCGCCAGCACCAGCTCGGGGTCGTGCATCAGCACGATGTCCTTGCCGGGGGCGTGCATGGCCACCGCCGCCCGGGCCTCACGCAGCGCGCCGAGCCGCTTGCGGCCCTCGGCGCGGGAAATGGAGAAGCCGGTCAGGTTCTCGATGCCCTCGTCCTGCGGCAGCGGCTGCCCGAAGCGCTCGAACGGCGCCAGGTAGGTGACCTGGTGGCCGGCCTCCAGCAGGGCGCGGATCTGGCGGTAGCGGATGCGTGCGTCCGACGGGTTGTGGACCACGGTCACGACCAGAACGTGCACGAGTGCTCCTGAATCGTCGCGGACAGGTCAGGATTCGGCGAGATAGGCCTTGACGACCTCCTTGGTCGGGCCGTCCATGCGCAGCTTGCCCTTGTCCACCCAGATGGTGCGATCACACGTGTCGGTGATGCTCTTCATGCTGTGGCTGACCAGGAACACCGTGCCCGCAGCGTCGCGCAGCTCCCTGATCCGCTGCTCGGACTTCTTGCGGAACTCCTTGTCACCGGTGGCCAGCGCCTCGTCCACCAGCAGCACGTCGTGCGTCTTGGCGGCCGCGATGGCGAACCGCAGGCGCGCTCCCATGCCGGAGGAGTAGGTGCGCATGGGCATGTCGATGAACTCGCCGAGCCCGGAGAACTCGATGATCTCGTCCCGCTTGGCCTTCATCTCCTCGCGGGACATGCCCATTGCCAGACAGCCCAGCTCGATGTTGCGCAGCCCGCTCAAGCCGCTGATCAGCGCGGCGTTCACGCCGAGGAACGACGGCTGGCCCTGGGCGTAGACGGCGCCCTTGTGCGCGGGCAGCAGACCGGCGATGGCCCGCATCAGCGTGGACTTGCCCGACCCGTTGCGGCCGATGACCCCGATGGCCTCGCCCTCGTAGGCGACGAAGGAGATGCCCTTGAGCGCGTGCACTTCGCGCACGCCCGCGGGCTTGGCACCGCGCAGCAGCCTGCCGAGCGCGCTCGCCGCGTTTCCGTTCTTCTTGCCCGCGCCGACCACCCGGTACACGACGTGAAGGTTGTCCACCACCACGGTGGGGCGCCGTTCGGAGGCTCCGGACGCCTGCTTGCCCGCCTGCGTCTTCTGCTTCTCCTGCTCAGCCACGACCATAACGCTCCTCACGCCGCCAGAAGAAGATGAAGCCGCCGATGAAGAACACCACCGCCCACGCGGTCGACACCTGCCACACGTTCAAGCCCCACGGTAGCTCCAGCGGCCGGTGGGAATCGATGAGCACGCCGCGGTACAAGTCGAGGAACACCGCGCCGGGGTTGAGCACCAGCACGGTCTGCAGCACGTCCGGCAGGTTCTTGATGTACCGGGTCATCTCGAAGAAGACCCCGGACAGATAGAACCACACCCGGGTGATGAACGGCAGCAGCTGGTTGATGTCCGACGAGGTGGCGCCGATGCGGGCCATCACCAGGCTCAGGCCCATGTTGAACAGCATCTGCAACAGCATCGCCGGCACGACCAGCAGCCACGTGACGCTGATCGGCACGCCGACGGCGAGGACGAACCCGAACAGCACCACCATCGACACGAGCAGCTGCTGGAACTCGACCAGCACGAACGACAGCGGCAGCACCGCACGCGGGAAGTGCAGCGCGCGGATCATCTGCAGGTTGCCACTGATCGACTTGGCGCCGTTGTTCATCGACCGCTGCATGAACGTGAACACGAACACGCCGGTCACCAGAAACGCCGGATAGTCCTCGATGCCCCGGCTCAACCGCAGCAGCAGGCCGAACACCGCGTAGTACACCGCCGCCTGCATCAGCGGGGTGAGCACCTGCCAGATCTGGCCGAGCCAGGTGGAGGAATAGGTCTGCGCCTTGCGTGCCGCGGAATACGCGAGGATGAACTGACGCCGCTGCCACAGCTGCTTGACGTAACTGGTCAGGCTGGGACGAGCGGTGCTTTGCACCAGGCCGTACCGTGCCGCGAGCGCGGCGGCGTCGACGGGCTTGTCGTCGGCATCGCCGGCCGAGTCCGCCGACTTCGGCGCGCTCTGCTCGGTGTCGGGCATCTCCTTCTCCTTGATACTGCAAGCACTTTACGGGGCGGCCGGCGCATTGCTGCGAAGGACCCGCTGGCGTGCCGGGCACCACGCACTACGCCCCGACGGCCCGCACGTCGTAGTACTGACGGAGGATCGTTTCCCGCCGCTTCCGATAGTCGTCCGAGGCGCCGGTGATCAGGTGTTCCACCGGGTCGGCGCTGTGCTGCACCTGGCCGAAGTCCTCGGTCAGGTGCAACGGCCGGACGCCGTCCGGCAGTGCCCGCGGCGCCGCCGGTTCGCCGTCGGCGTCCGGGACCACCGTGACGGCCAGCGGCGCCGTCGGCCCGGCAGTGGGCGGCTTGCGCAGCGCTTTCCTGGCCACGGCCATCCCCTTGGGACCGAGCACGCGCACCATCGCGGACTTGGCCCGCAGTCGGCGGTACGGCGCGGGGTCGAGCGGGCGCGGCGCATTCCGCAGCAGGCGCGCCACCTGCTCGGCGGCTTCCCGGGACCCGCCCGGTTTGGGCAGCTCCGCGCATGCCTTCCGGAGTCGTTCGCGCTCGTGCTCGTCGTGCAGCGCGCGCGCCTGCCGCCGGACGTCGTCCAGGTCGGAGGCGTCCGCGTGGCGCGCGAAACCTTGATCGGCCAGCCACCGGGTACGGGCGGGCTGATCGTCGGTACCCGACGTCGGGTTGGGCACGAACAACGTCGGGACGCCTGCGGTGAGCAGTTCGTGCACCGAGTTGTAGCCGCCGGCGGCGACCGCCGCGTCGAACGCGGCCAGATACCTAGCCAGCGGATACACCCCGGCCAGCTCGACGCACCGGGACTCGTCCGACAGGGGGATCCGGCCCGCCGCGATGTGCGAGCGGACCACGGCCACCTGCCAGTCCGGGTCCTCCAGCAGTGCGGTCACCGCGGCCGCGCCCGGGGTGACCACGTCGTTGAGCACCCCGGAGGACAGGGTGACCAGCGCCGTCGGCCTGCCGGGGTCCAAGCCCAGCTCGGCGGCTGCCTCCTCCCGGGGCAGCAGATCGAGGTACTCCAGCTGGGTGATGGGGGACAGGCGCACGGCATCCGTCCGGTGCGCGGTCGCCCCGTTGTCGCCCGCCGCCGCGAAGTCGCCCGGCTCCAGCACCAGGTCGAACAACGGCGCGGCGGCCAGCGGCGCGGTGCGCGCGCCGGGCCGCCAGAACCCGCGGCGCATCCAGACGAACCGTACGCCGGGCAGCCGGGCGCGGGCCAGCAGCAGCCCCTCGTAGGGCACCACGCCGTCGAACACCACGGCTTCCGCCTTGGTCTCGGCGACGAACGCGGTCAGCCGGTCCCGCAGGTAGTGGTGCCACAGGTGGGTGGGAATCCACCCGCGTTCCCGGCTCGGCGCGTACTCGCCGCGCTGGCCCTGGTGGCGGATCACGCCCACGGCCCTGGACAGCGAGAAGTAGACCGGCTCGGCGTCGTCACGCAGCGCATGCCCGACCGCCAGCTGACGGCTCAGATGCCCCAGGCCGGTGCCGTTGCTGGTGGCCAGGACCACCACGGGCTTGGACATCGCGATCAGAGTCTGGTCACCGCGGCGTCCGGGTCGGTGACGTCGACCTTGCCGCGGGTGTCGAACAGCAGCCGGGCCCGCTTGGCGATCGCCGTCAGGTCGTAGCTCGAGTGCGGCTGGAGCAGGATCGTCACGTCGGCGGACTCGAGCGCGGCGTTCAGGTCGGGCACGCACGCCAGCTGGTCGCCGTTGACCGACCAGGTCGGCACGAACGGGTCGTGGTACCACACCGTCGCGCCGAAGTTGGCCAGCTGCTTGGCCAGCGGCTGGGCGGGCGACTCCCGCTGGTCGTGGATGTCCGGCTTGTAGGTGACGCCCAGCAGCAGCACGGTGGAACCGCGCAGCGCCTTGCCCTGGTCGTTGAGCAGGTCCTGGGTCCGCCGCACCACGTAGGCGGGCATGGACGCGTTGATCTCCTGCGCCAGCTCGACGAAGCGGAACGGGTAGCCCAGCGTCTTGACCTTGTACGACAGGTAGTTCGGGTCGATCGGGATGCAGTGCCCGCCGACGCCGGGACCGGGGTAGAACGGCTGGAACCCGAACGGCTTGGTCGACGCGCACCGGATCGCGTCCCAGATGTCCACGTCCAGGTGCTGGCAGAACTTCGCCATCTCGTTGACCAGCGCGATGTTGATGTGCCGGTAGGTGTTCTCCAGCAGCTTGGCCATCTCGGCCTCGCGCACGCCGCGGGCCCGCACCACCGTGTCGACGATGCGGCCGTAGAACTGCGCCACCCGCTCGGTGCACGCCGGGGTGAGACCGCCGACCACCTTCGGGGTGTTCTTCAGGCCGAACGTCGGGTTGCCCGGGTCGATCCGCTCCGGGGAGAACGCCAGGTTGAAGTCCTTGCCCGCAACCAGGCCGCCCGCCTCCAGCAGCGGGCGCACCACCTCGTCGGTCGTGCCGGGGTAGGTGGTGGACTCCAGCACCACCAGCATGCCCGGGTGCAGGTGCTCGGCGATCGTCTTCGTGGCGCTCTTGACCGCGCTCAGGTCCGGGCCGCCGGAGTCGGACAGCGGCGTGGGCACGCAGATGACCACCGTGTCGGCGGTGGCCAGCACGGACGGGTCGGTGGTGGCACGAAAGCCCTTGTCGACCATGTCCGCGACGTCGGCGTCGGTGAGGTCGTCGATGTGCGACTTCTTGGCGTTCAGGCCGTCGACCGCCGTGGCGTCGACGTCCAGCCCGACCACCTTGAGCCCGGCCTGCACGGCGCCCTGCGCGAGCGGTAGCCCGACGTAGCCGAGGCCGATGATGACGAGATCTGTGGTGTTCTCGGTAGGCACGAGCGGATGCTACACCTGCGCCCGGAAGCTCCCGGCCGCCGTCGTGGGCCACGTCGACAGCGCCGGGGCCCGTGCACAAGCCCACGCCGCCCGCCCCTACAGTGCACGGTCATGCCGACGGTCATCCTGGCCACCAGCAACGGCACCGGAATGGGACATCTGGCGCGCGCCGCGGCCACCGCGCTGGCCGCGGGCGAGATGTTCCGCCCGGTGCTGTTCTCCATGTCGCAGGCGTTGCCGCTGGTCCGGTCGTCGTTGGGGCTGACCGGGGAGTACTGCCCGAGCCCCCAGCGGCGGTTCATGACGTCGGTTGACTGGCACGAGTACCTGGCGCGGCGGATCGAAGCGGTGATCGCGGAAACCGGCGCACAGGTCTTCGCGTTCGACGGCGCCTTCCCCTATCACGGTGTTTCGCTCGCCCGCCGGAGGCTGCCCGACGTGGCCTTCGTGTGGGTGCGGCGTGGCATGTGGAAGCCCGGCGCGAACCTGCACGCGCTGCGTAAGCGGCGCATGTTCGACGCCGTCCTCGAACCGGGTGATCTTGCCGCGGAGGCCGACCGGGGCGCCACGGCCGCGGCGGCCGACGTCGTCCGCGTTCCGCCGGTCACCCTGCTGGAGTGTGTCGATCGCGTGCCGAAGGAGCAGGCAAGGGCGGAGCTGGGGCTGGATCAGGACCGGCCGGTGGCGCTGGTGACGTTGCGTACGCAAGGGTCCGACGCGGCAATGGCCGCGGTGCGCACGATCCTTGCCGACGACAGCTGGCTGGTCGCTCTGACCCGGTCACCGATCAGCGCCGGTGATCTCGGGCTCGAACCCCACCTGGCGCAGCGGGTGGTCCGGTTGCACGGGGTCTTCCCGCTGGCCCGCTATCTGTCCGCCTTCGACGCGGCAGTGACCGAGACCGGCTACAACTCGTTCCACGAAATGCTGTACGGCCGGATGCCGGTGGTGTTCGTCCCCACCGAGGCGGCGCTCACCGACGACCAGGCGGCCCGGGCGAGCTGGGCGGCAGGCAAGAAGCTGGCGCTGAGCGCCCCGGAGCGGGACCCGGACCGGGTGGCCGGCGTCGTCACCCGGCTGCTGGACCACGACGTCCGGGCGGAACTCGCCGGGCGGCTCGCCGAGCTCTCCGCGCCCGAGGGCGCCGCCGCCGCGGCCACGACGCTGGCCGACGTGGCGGCGGGTTTCACCGCGCATCGGTTCTCGGTACCGGAGCGGGCGGAAATGGTTCGCGCTGCGGTGCGTCCGGCAGTGGAAAAGGTGATCGGCCCGCGGGCGGTGGCGGGAATCCAGCGGCTGCTCGGCAGGCGAGAGGAGCGGGTTCCGCCCTTACCCGGTCCGGTGACTTTCACCGAGTCGGCTGGCACCGACGCCGTGTCCGGGACCAGCCCGGTGGAGGACCTGCTGCCCGGATCGTCCGCCGGCTATCGCAGGCGCCGGGAAGAAATTGCCCGTACGTTCTACCCGTCAGGGTGAATTTGTGATCGCCCGCTCGGTGTGACTGGAGTCACGTTCGCTGCGCGTACGGTTCGTCCGACGCGGGTACGTACCGGTCAGCGACCTGATCGGGGCCGGAGCGAAGCCGGACCGAAATCCCCGGATGTGGCACCGCGGTGTGGCAGCCGCGGTGGCGGCAGGGAGCAGCCTCGGCCAACCGGGTGGAGTGCCGGACCGGGGCGACGAGGCCGAGCGGGAGGAGCACAGTGCGGCGCGTTGGGTTCGTGGCGTTGGTGCTCGTCGCCGGTGTCGTCGGCGGGGTCGCCGGGTGGCGGGCCGCATGGCTGTCTTCGGCCATCGCCGCCGCGACGTTCGTGCTGCTCGCCGGGGGACTGTGGTGGGTGCGCAACCGGCTCAACGCGGTGCGCAAACACCAGAGGAGCACCTACCGGCTGATCGAGTCGCTGCTGCGGCAGCAGAAGTCGCTGCATCGGCACCAGAAAGCGGTGGCCGCGGCGGTCTCGGCCGCGGGCCGGGCCCAGCGGGCGGAGACCAGGCACGCCCACCGGTCGGTGGCCAAAGCGGTGGGAGGCCGCACCAACGCGCTGGCCAAGCAGATCGAGCACGCCGCGGAGCAGGAAGCCGACCGGTCCCGGCGGCAAGCCGACCGGATGTTCCGCCAGCTGGAGGCGCTGCAGAACCTCTACCAGCTGATCCGCGTCCGCCGTGCCATGCCGCCCAGCCGCGGTTGGGCGCTCTCGCCGGACGTCCTGCTCAGCTACGTCGAGGAGATCCTGCGCGGCGAGCCTCGGACGGTGCTGGAGTGCGGTAGCGGCGCGTCGACCGTATGGGCCGCCTACGCGGTGGAACTGCTCGGGTCCGGCCGTGTCGTCGCACTGGAGCACGACCAGGAGTTCGCCGAGCGGACCCGCACGACACTCGCCGGGCACGGGCTGGCCGACGTCGCCGACGTGCGGCTGGCGCCGATCGCCCCGATCGACGTGCCCGCCGGGACCTGGCAGTGGTACGACACCGCCGCCCTGCACGATCTGCACGACATCGACCTGGTGCTGATCGACGGGCCGCCCAAGCCCACCCATCGCCAAGCCCGCTACCCGGCGGTTCCGGTGCTGCGCGATCGGCTGGCGCCGGGGGCGGTGCTGTTGCTCGACGACGCCGACCGGCCAGACGAGCGGGCGATCCTGCACCGGTGGCGATCCGAGTGGCCGGAGCTAACCTGGAACAAACTGCCGCACGAGAAAGGCACTGCCCGCTTGGTCGTCCCGCGGGCCTGATCCGGAGTAACCGACACACCACCGAGAACCTGGGCCCGCACAGCGTCGAGTGAGCGACCAAGTACTCTTGCTGACCATGTCAACCGCCAACCCGCTCATTCTGCATGTCACCGGGGCGCGTCCGAACTTCCCCAAGGCCGCGCCGGTCATCAAGGCGCTCACCGGGCGGGGCGTGGTGCAGAAGCTGGTGCACACCGGCCAGCACTACGACAAGCACATGTCCGACGTGTTCTTCGCGCAGCTCGGGCTGCCCGAACCGGACATCAACCTGGGCGTCGGGTCGGGAACCCACGCCAAGCAGACCGCCGCGGTGATGACCGCGCTGGAGGACTTGATCGTCGCCGAGCAGCCGGCGCTGGTCGTGGTGTACGGCGACGTAAACTCGACCGTCGCCGCCGCGCTGGTGACAGCGAAGCTCGGCGTGCCGATCGCGCACGTCGAGGCGGGGTTGCGCAGCTTCGACATGACCATGCCGGAGGAGGTCAACCGGATCGTCACCGACCGGCTGGCCGACCTGCTGCTGTGCACCAGCCCGGACGCCATCGCACACCTGGGCAACGAGGGCATCGACCCCGGCAAGATCCACCTGGTCGGCAACCCGATGATCGACACGCTGCTGGCCAACATGGACCGGTTCGACACCGAGGCCGCTGCGGCTCAGGCGGGCGTGTCCGGCGACTACGCGGTGGCCACGCTGCACCGCCCGAGCAACGTCGACGACCCGGCGGACGCCGCCGAGCTGGTCAAGGCGATGCACGCGGTGGCCGACCAGATCACCGTGGTGCTCCCGCTGCACCCCCGTGGGCGGCAGCGCCTGCGTGACGCGGGCCTGTTCGACCACCCGCGCATGAAGATCGTCGATCCGCTGGGCTACGTGGAGTTCATGGGCCTGGTGCGCGGGTCGAACGTGGTCATCACCGACTCGGGTGGGGTGCAGGAGGAGACGACGATCCTGGGTGTGCCGTGCCTGACGCTGCGACCCAACACCGAACGCCCGATCACCATCACCCACGGCACGAACCAGCTGGTGACGCGTGACTCGCTGCCCGGCGTGGTGGCCGACGTGCTGGCGGCGGGCCGCGCCGAGACCTGGCCGGTGCCGCCGCTGTGGGACGGCAAGGCAGGCGAGCGGATCGCCGATGTCGTGGTGCGGTTCCTCGGTGTCTAGCCGGCAGCCGGGGCCGGGCGCGGCCGGGCGGCGCGCGGCACATGCCCCCGACGTAAGTGGAGGAACAACCCTGTGGTCACCGAGGTGAGGCTCGGCAAACGGAGCGGAACCCAGCAGCCGCCGGCGCCGGGTGAAGCCAAGGCGACGTCGCCCATCTCCGGTTTCCGGCCCGACGTGGAAGGCCTACGCGCCATCGCCGTCGGCCTGGTGCTGCTGTACCACGCCGGGCTGCCGTCTCTGTCCGGCGGGTTCGTCGGCGTCGACGTCTTCTTCGTGATTTCCGGGTTCCTGATCACCGGGCTGCTGGTGAAGGAGGTCCAGCGCACCGGCACCATCTCGCTGGCGGGCTTCTACGCCCGCCGCGCCAAGCGGCTGCTGCCCGCCGCGGCCACGGTGCTGGCCACCACCGTGGCGCTGACCATGGTGTTCATCCCGCGCGTCTCCTGGGAGGAGATCGGCGGGGACATCGTCGCGTCGGCGCTGTACGTGGTGAACTGGCGGCTGGCCGACCGGTCGGTGGACTACCTGGCCGAGGACAGCGAGGCGTCCCCGGTCCAGCACTACTGGTCGCTGGCCGTGGAGGAGCAGTACTACCTGGTGTGGCCGCTGGTGCTCCTGGCCGTGGTGTTCCTGCTGCGCAAGCGCGGCAAGCAGCTCGGCAACCACTTGTGGATCGGGCTCGGCCTGATCGCCGTGCCCTCGTTCGCGTGGTCGGTGTACTACACCATGGCCGAGCCGCCGGTGGCGTTCTTCGTGACCACCACGCGCATGTGGGAGATGGCCATCGGCGGCGCGGTCGCGCTGGGTGCCGTCTGGTTCACCAAGCTGCCGCAGGCGGTGGCCGTCCTGCTGGGCTGGCTCGGCGTGGCGGCCATCGTGACCTCCGCGTTCGTCTACGACACCAGCGCGGAATGGCCGGGTTACGCCGCGGCGCTGCCCACCCTGGGCACCGCCGCGGTGATCGCGGCCGGGTTCGCCGCGGGGCGGCGCGGTCCGATCGCCGTGCTGGGCACCCGGCCGTTCACCTGGGTCGGCGGGCTGTCCTACTCGCTGTACCTGTGGCACTGGCCGATGATCGTGGCCGCGGCCTCCTACTGGGAGGGCCTGACGCCGGCCAAGGGCCTGGCGGTGGCGCTGTTCTCCTTCGTCCCCGCGTGGCTCACCCTGAAGTACATCGAGAACCCGATCAGGTTCTCCAGCACCACGTTCAAGGTGCCCAGGAACTCGCTCAAGCTCGGCGCCGTGCTGTCGGTGACCGGTGTCGCCCTCGGCTTCGGCCTGGTCGGGGTGACCGCGGCGGTGGCCGGTGGCGGGGTGGTCGACGCCAAGGGCGCGGCCGCCATCGAAGGTCCTCCGTCGGCGTTCAAGCCGCAGAAGTCGGCGGAGGCGATGGTGCCCGACCCGCTCGAGGCGACCGACGACGTGCCGGAGGCCTACGACAAGGGTTGCCAGGTCGACGTGCTGTCGGCGGAGCCGGTGGCCTGTACCTACGGTGACCCGGACGGCGACACGACGGTGACCCTGGTGGGTGACTCGAAGGCGCTGCAGTGGATCTCCGCGCTGGACACCATCGGCAAGGAGCGCGGCTGGCGGGTGGTCACCTACACCAAGTCCGCGTGCACGTTCGCCGACGTCACCATCTCGCAGGACGGCAAGCCGTACGACTCGTGCACCAAGTGGAGCCTGGCGGTCACCAGCAAGCTGCTGCAGGACCAGCCGGACGTGGTGCTCACCTCGCAGGGCAGGCAGAAGGCGCTGAAGGACCCGGGGAACGCCCAAGGGGGCTCCAGCGCGGAGGCCATGGTCGAGGGCATGACCGCTCGCTGGAGCAGGCTGGCGAAGGCCGGGATCACCGTGGCCGTGCTGCGCGACAACCCGTACCCGCCCGACGAAGTCGGCCCGGTCTACAAGTGCGTCGACGCCAACCGGGAAGATCTGGCCAAGTGCACGTTCGACCGCTCGGACGGTGAGAAGCAGGGCGGCGGCCCGGTCCAGCTGGAAGCGGTCAAAGAGGCCCCCGGCGTGGAGCTGATCGACCTCAACGACTACATCTGCCCCGGTGAGGTGTGCCCGCCGGTGATCGGCGACGTGCTGATCTACCGCCAGGGGTCGCACCTGACCAAGACCTACGTCGACAGCCTGGCGCCGCGGCTGGAGCGGGCCCTGGTGCCGATCGTCGACAAGGCGAAGTAGAGCCCACCGGACGACACAGAACCTGGAGACGCCATGACCGGTCGGCCCACTTCCCGCGCGAAGCTGGGCAGTGCCTTACGTGTGCTGCGCAAGTGGTCCCGCCAGCAGGAGGCGGAGCCGTCGTCGCCGACGTCGGCGACGATGGTGACTTCGGCGGCCGAGGACACCCCGGCGGAGCAGCCGCGTGAACCGCGTCCCCGCAGGTCGGACGTCACCGCCGCGGTGGCGGCGGGGGAACGGCTGCGCGCCGGGCTGGCATGGGAGTGGCGGCAGCTGGACCTGACGCCGGACAGCTGGCGCCAGGTGCTCGAGGGCAAGCCCGACCTGGCTCTGATCGAGTTCACCCGCTCCGGCGTGCCCGGGTGGGAGCGATCCGCCGTCGACGAGTTCGTCCACGCGGCGGACGCCGCGGGCATCGACGTGGTCGTGTGGGTGACCGACGCGGTACCCCCGGCATCGGCGCGGCCGTTGGCCAACCTGGCCAAGCTGGTGTGCGTGCACGACAAGTCGGTGGTCGACGCTTGGCGGGCCGAGTTCCCCGAGGGGAAGGTGGAGGTGCTGCTCCCGGCCGCCCAGCCGTTCGTGCACAACCCGGTCACGGGTGGGCCGGGGGACCGGCGGCAGCCGCAGGGCGTGCTGATCGTCGGCGAGCACGGATTCGACGAGTCCGAGGCGAAGATGTTCGCCGACGTGGTGACGCCAGCCCTCAAACCGGTGAAGTCCGCCGATTTCGACGTGTGGACGACCGGTCGGCGTCCGGAGGAACTGGACGGCAACGGTGTCAAGGCGAAGGTGCGCGGCACCGCCGGCTATCGGCGCTCGGTGGAGCTGGCGAGCTCGTACCGGGTGCTGCTGGACGCGGGCCGCTCGCACCGGGCCGACGCGTGGCGGGCGCTGGAGGCAGGCGCCGCGCAGACCGCGGTGGTCACCCTGCCGGAGTTCCGGGATGCCCTGCCGCCGGAGGTCGCCGAGCACGTCGCCGCGCAGGGCACGGAGAAGGAGCTGCGCGGTGAGGTGGTCGCCCGCACCTGGCAGACCGAGTTGCGGGACCGTGAGGCGTTGCGGTTGCACCGGGCGATCATGACCGGGCACACCTACGACCACCGGGTGGACAGCATCCTGGCCGGCCTGGGCAGGACCGCCGGGAGGCCGGTGCGCAGCGTCTCCGCCGTGGCGCCGACCAACCGGGCGCACGAGATCGGCAACATCTTCGACAACATCGGCAGGCAGGCCTACCCCGAGCTCGAGCTGGTGCTGGTGTTGCACGGTCTCGATCTCGACGACGCCGAGCTGCGGGCCCAGGCGGCCGACAAGGGCGTGCAGAATCTGACCATCGTGCACGCCGACCGGTCGCTGACCCTGGGCATGTGCATGAACCGCGGCATCGAGGCCGCATCGGGGGCCTACATCGCCAAGATCGACGACGACAACTTCTACGGCAAGCACTACCTGACCGACCTGATGGCCGCGTTCGACTACACCGACGCGGGCGTGGTCGGCAAGTGGGGTCACTACGTCTGGCTGCGCTCCACCGACGCCGTCGTGCTGCGCTACCCAGACGCCGAGCACACCTACGAGCGCCGCATTCAGGGTGGCTCGATGCTCATCGAGGGCGACCTGGCGCGTAGCCTGAAGTTCAGTGACATTCCGCGCGCCGTCGACAGCGACTTCCTGGACCGCGCCATGGCCGACGGCGTGCGCATCTATTCCGGTGACCGGTTCAACTTCGTCAGCGTGCGCGGTTCGGATCGGACCTCGCACACTTGGCAGGTACCCGACGTCACCTTCATGACCAAGACCGGGCGGTTGGTCTTCTTCGGTGACCCACGCGTCCACGTCGAGGTCTGAGCACATGGACCGTCCGGCCGGTCGCACATGATCCGGCGACACCTAGGGGAGCTCCGAAACACGATGTCCTCACTCAAGCGCCGCATGAAGGAAACCGTGCTCAAGGCCGCCTACCCGGTGGCGGTGCGGATTCCGCCGACCGTCGGCCCGGCGAAAGTGCGCAAGCTCAACGCGCGCATGCGCGTCAGCAAGGCGTTGCGGCTCATCCGGCAGAAAGAGGATTTCGCCAAGGCCGAGGCGGTCGCGCAGCCGCTGTTCGGCACGCCGTCGGAAGCCGGGGCCTGGCACGTGCGTGCGGTGCTGAAGCAGAAACAGGCCGACCTGACCGGCGCACTGGAGGACATCCGCAAGGCGGGGGAGCTGGATCCGAAGGATCTGGACATCAAGCTGGTGCATCTGCAGCTGGCTGGCCAGACCCAGCGCACCGCCGAGCAGCGGGAGATCCTGGAACAGCTGGCGGCGCGCACGCCACGCCACGGTGGTGAGGTGCGCAAGACGCTCGACGCGCTGGCCGAAAGCGAGGACGCCGAGCTGGTCGCCCGCTACGACAAGGTGCTGCAGGCTTCCTCGGTGTCCTACGAGCCGGAGCGGGTGCGGGAGCTGGAGGAGCAGCTGCGGCTGATCCAGCTGTTCCGCACCGACCGGAAGGCCTACGACGAGCACGTGGCGCGGATCACCGCGGAGCGCGAGCGGCCGGTGCACATCGTCGCCAGGGCGTTGTTCACCCTGCAGCAGTGGCAGGAACTGGCCGCCTACCTGGAGGAGAACACCGCGGGCACGCCGAGCGAGGACGGCAGGCCGCTGACGCTGCGGCAGCTGCGCAAGGCGGCACGCAAGGCGCAGGGATCCGGGCACCTCGCCGCCGCGATGTCGCTGGCCAAGCGGGTGCTGATCGACGAGCCCGGCGACGAGAAGATGAACGAGATGGTGGCCAGCTGCAGCGACCAGCTGGCCATCGTGGCCAACGGCTGGCCGGAGCTGGCCCCGGCGCCGGAGAAGACCGATCACCAGCCGCGGAAGGGTGCGGTGCTGTCGGTGCTGGCGCAGTCGCTGCCGATGACGTCCGGCGGTTACGCCACGCGGTCGCACGGCATCCTGAGCAGCTTGCACCAGCGCGGGTGGGACGTCCGCGCGGTGACCCGGCTGGGCTTCCCGTTCGACTGGTGGCGCGGCATCGGCGAACGCACCGTCAACCGGGTGGACGTGGTCGACGAGATCGAATACCACCGGCTGTACGACGAAGGTGTCACGCACTACCCCAAGCATCCGCTGGAGAAGTTCACCGAACGCTTCACCCAGGGCCTGGTGTCGCTGGCGCGGGACCACGGCGCGTCCCTGATCCACGCGTCGAGCTTCTACTTCAACGGGCTGGCAGGCGCGCGGGCCGCCCGTCAGCTGGGGATCCCGTTCATCTACGAGATGCGCGGCCTGGAAGACCTGATGAAGGTCTCCCGCGACGAAGGATTCGCCGAAACCGAACGGTACAAGTTCCTCACGTCGATCGAGAACGCCGCGTGCCGGGACGCGGACGTGGTGTTCGTGATCACCGAGGCGCTGCGTCGCGAGATGATCGACCGGGGTGTCCCGGAGGAGCGCCTGCGGGTGCTGCCCAACGGCGTGCACGCGAGCCGATTCGCCCCGCGCGAGCGGGACACCGAGCTGGCCGCCCAGCTGGGCGTGACGGACAAGACCGTGATCGGCTACGCCGGCGGCCTGGTGGACTACGAGGGCCTGGACCTGCTGCTGCAGGCCACCGCGGCGCTGAAGCAGAAGCGGTCGGACTTCCACGTGGTGATCGTCGGTGACGGCCACCACGAGCACGTGCTCCGCGGCATGGCGGACGAACTGCGGCTGGGTGACGTGGTGACGTTCACTGGGCGGGTGCCGCACGCCGAGGTCGGCCGGTACATTTCGCTGTTCGACATCGCCCCGTTCCCGCGGTTGCCGCTGCCGGTGTGCGAGCTGATCTCGCCGATCAAGCCGTTCGAGTCGATGGCCATGGGCAAGGCGGTGGTGTCGTCCAGCGTCGCCGCGCTCACCGAGATCGTCGACGACGGCAAGACCGGCCTGGTGTTCGAGAAGGGGTCGGCGGAGGCGTTCGCCGCGGTGCTCGGCAAGCTGCTCGACTCGCCGGAATTGCGTGCCGAGCTGGGCAAGGCGGCCCGCGAGTGGGTGCTCGCCGAGCGTGACTGGGCGCAGATCACCACCATCGTCGACGAGACGTACCACGAGCTGCTGGATCGCAAGGCCGGGAAGGCGGAATGACCGCTGAGGCCGCTGCCTCGCGGGTGGGCTCCGCGGTGCGCGCCGTGCTGCGGCGCGTCCGGTCGGCGATCAGCGGCCCGGACGCGGTCCGGCGTGCCGACCTGCGGGCGGCGCAGCGGGCGTATCGGCCGCCCACCCCCGTTCCTGCCCGGCCCGACCTGCGCGCCGCGGTGGCCGCCGACAGCCGATTGCTCGCGCTGTTGGCGTGGGAGTGGTCCCAGCAGGAGCTGACCCGGCAGAACTGGTCGTCGGTGCTGACCGACGGCGCCGTCGACATCGTCGTGCTGGAAGCCCGGCACGGGCGGCTGGCGGGATGGGATGACGCGCTCGCTCGCTGCGCCGACATGGCGATTCCCGTCGCGGTGTGGGTGACCGGCACCGTGACGGACGCCGACACGTCCTGGGCGGAGAAGGTCGACCAGGTGTTCGTCGACGACGATCGCTCGCTTGCCGCGTTCCCCGGCGCCGAGGTGCTGCCTCCGGCCGTGCAGCCACGACTGCACAACCCGTCGGTGGGTCGTCCCCGGCAGCAGGCGGCCGCCGTGCTCGGACCGGCTGTGAGCGGTGTCGACGCCGGCAAGCAGGATCTGTGGGATCCGGGCGCCTTGCCGGCTTCCGGGCCGGAGGTGTCCGGCTATCCGGTCGTCGTGCAGCGCCGTTCGCACGCGTGGCACGTGCTGGCCGCGCTTGCCGGTGGCAGCAGCTTGCTGACCTCGAGCACCGAGGGGCTCCCGGCAGATGTCGTCGGCAATGCCACCGTGGTCGAGGACGAGGAGACGTTGCGTGCGCAGCTGACGGCGCACCTGTACCAGGCCGAGCTGGCCGACCGTGAGGGGCACGTGCTGGGCCGCATCGTGCGCCGTCGGCACGCCGCCGCGCGCCGGGTGGAGCGGCTGGCCGAGCTGGCGGGCCGGCCGGGGCGTCCCGCCGAACGCACCGTGTCGGCGGTGGTGCCGACCAACCGCGCCCACGAGCTGGACAACGTGTTCGCCAACGTGGCCAGGCAAGCGCACCCCGCGGTTCAGCTCGTGCTGGTACTGCACGGGTTGCGCGCCGCCGAGCTGGATTTGCGGGCCCGTGCCAAGGCCGCGGGAGTGGAGCACATCACCGTGCTGGAAGCCGACCCCTCGCTGCCGCTGGGCGCCTGCATGAACATGGGCCTGGACGCCGCAGATGGCGAGTTCGTCGCGAAGATGGACGACGACAACTTCTACGGGACCCACTACCTGGACGACCTGCTGGACGCGTTCGACTACACCGACGCAGGCATCGTGGGCAAGTGGGCCCACTACGTGTGGCTACGGTCCAGCGGGGCCGTCGTGCTGCGCTGCCCGCGCTCCGAGCATCGTTACGAACGACTCGTGCAAGGCGGGTCGATGCTGCTCAAGGCCGATGTGGCCCGCGCGCTGCGGTTCGACGACTCGCTGCCGCGCGGCGTGGACACCGACATTCTGAACCGTGCGCAGCGGGAAGGCGTCGCGACCTACTCGGCCGACCGGTTCAACTACGTCAGCGTGCGGGGAGCCGATCGCACCGCACACACCTGGACGATCACCGACGCAGCGCTGATGAACCGGGCCGGTTGCCTGATCTTCTTCGGCGACCCCCGCGAACACGTCGACATCTGAGTGCTTGGGGCCACCAGGCGCTCAGGAGCGTCGCAGCGAGGCGTACAGCTCGGCATACCGTCGGCCGTTCGCCGACCACTGCCGTTCGGCGACCACCCAATCGCGGGCTCGCTGTGCCATCGCCGACCGCTCGGCCGGATCGGCGTGCAGGCCGGCAAGGACGTCGGCCAAACCGCCTGCGTCGCCCGCACGGAAGTAGCGGCCGCGACGTCCGTCACCGGTGATCTCCCGCAGCGCAGGCAGATCGGAGGTGACCAGCGGGATGCCCGCCGCCATCGCCTCGAAAGGCTTGAGCGGTGTGACCAGCCGGGCGGCCCGTTCGTCGACCCGGGGAATCACGAACACGTCGAGCAGCGCGTAGTAGTCGAGTACCCGATCGTGCGGGACACGGCCGGTGAAAATCACCGCGTCACCGGCCTGCCTGCGCTGGGCCAGCTGTTCCAGCTCACCGCGCCGTCGACCGTCGCCCACGATCAATGCGGTTGCCGGAACGCCGCGACGACGAAGCTCGACCGCGGCGTCGATCAGCAGCTCCTGCCCCTCGCGGTAGTGGTCGAGGTTGCTGACGTAGCCGAAGGTGAACTTGCCTTCCAGGCCGAGGTGCGCCACCAGTTCGGCGGAACGGTCGCGTGGCTGGAATGCGTCGACGTCGACGCCGTTGGGCACCACGTGCACGCTTTCCGCATCGATGCCGCGCTGCACGATCTCGTCGCGCATCGACTCGCTCAGCGTCACCACGGCGTCGGCCTCGGCCATGCACCGGTTCTCGGTGTCACGCCGGCGCCGGTAGATCTCCGAGGATTCGGCCCATCGGGTGTCGGAGGTCCACAGCGACTCGAAGAAGCCGCGCACCTCGTAGACCACCGGGATGCCGAAGTGCCTGCCGAGGGCCAGCCCCACCAGGGCGGCTTCGAACCCGCGGTGGCCGGAGTGGACGTGGATGACGGCGGGCGCTTCGGCCCTGACCACCTCCGCGGCCGCCTCGGTGTAGTCCTGCAGGTATTCGTCCGCCGGCTTGTCGAAGTCGTAGTCCGCCCCGGGGTCGAGCCGCAGGTACCGCACGCCGCCGATGGTCTCCTCGGCAGCCGCGTCGGTGACTCCGATCTGCCGTGGGAAGCCGAGCGCGGTGACCACGACCGGCTGCAACCCGGCGGCCAGCTGTCCCTCGACGGTGTATTTGGAGCGGACGCTGTACCCGCTCTGCCGGTAGGGCAGGGAAATCTTCAGCAGGTGCAGCACCTTGTTCTCGGCGGCGGGCCGCAGCGGCTCAGGGTCTCCCGGCACCGTCGGCCGCCACGACGGGGACGTCTCCCGGAGCCGGCCGTCCAGCTGCGCGGCCTTGGCCGCCATCGCCGGATCGATCGCCCCCAGCAGCCGGGCGGCGTCGCGCTGGCCGGTGAGGGCCCCCGCCTTGCCGAGCGTCGACACCGCCTGCCGCAGCCACGCCTCGTCGTGCGGGAAATCGGTCAGATGGCGCTGAGCGAACTCCGCCGCCTCGGCGTAGCGTCGTTGCATGGTCAGGCGTTTGAGCCGGGCGAGCTGACCGGTCGAGGCGCGCGGCCCCGGCCTGCGCGGGCTGCGGGCCCGATCCCGGACGGCGGCCAGCCGGGCGCGCAGGCCTGGCGGTAGCGGGCTCATCGGCGTGCTGTCCCCGGGTTGCGGTCGGTCACGGCGGTGGATCCTACGGCACCGCCGGCCGGCCGCCGCCGGGTCTCGACCGACCGGGTCGCGGCGGCCGCCGTGGGGGTCAGTAGGCTACCGGCAGCAGCGAGTGACAACAGGGAGTAATCATGGCCGAGGATGCGGCGGCGATGGAGAAGGCGCTGGTCAGGGCTGGTTGGGAGCTCGTCGACGTCCTCGGTGCCCTGGGTGCGGGCCAGTCGCAGCGGTTGTTCGAACGCCGATGGACTGCGGAGCGTGACCGGGCGGAGCGGGACCTGACCCCGCTGAAGACCGGCCCGTCGATCAGCGGGGCGACCGAGCGGCTGTACCGCAGCCCGGCGAACTGGACCCGGTTCCGGCGCACGATCGACTTCGTCCGGCCGGGGGAGCGGCTGTTCGAGATCGGCCTCGGGCGTGGCTACCTGGCCGGCATCTTCCTGCGGGACGGCCAGGTCGGCGCGTATCACGGCATCGACCTGGAGCCGGACAACGTGTCCGCCACCCGGGAAACGCTCGAGCTGAACGGGCTGGCCGACCGGGCAGAGGTGCGGCAAGGCGACCTGTACGACCTGACCCGCGACGAGGTCGCCGAGTTCGGTGCCGACCTGGTGGTCTGCTGCGAGGTCATCGAGCACGTCCCGGACCCGGAGGCGGCGGTGAAGACGCTGGCCGCCGCGCTGCCGGACGACGCGGACCTGCTCATCTCCGTGCCGCTGCTCGGCAGGCTGGAGAACGTCTGGGGGCACGTCGCGCTGTTCGACGCCCAGCGCATCCGGGCGATGGTCGAGGGTGCGGGCCTGACGACCCACCTGGTCGACGTCGTGGACAACACCTGGGCGTTCGTGCTGGCTTCGCATCGGCAGGGGCCGAACGCGCGCGCGGCGGCCGCTGCGGCCGCGTCGACCGATCCGTGGGCCGACGTTCCCGCCGACCCGGAGCTGCCGCGCGCGTTGCGCCGGGTGGACCTGGAACTGGCCGTGCCGAGCCGGTGGAACCGGCGGCTGGCGCACTCCGAGGTGCGGGTGCAGGACGGCGCGGTGCTGTGCTCGTTCACCGGGGAGGACCGCTCCGACGGGCCTGGCCAGTACGGCGGTGCGGCCATCCCGGTGGCCGATTCGCTGGGTATCCGGCTGGAGCTCGCGCTCGACGACATCGACGACGTCGAGGTGTTCTACGTCGACGCGTACGCCGAGTCGAAGCGGGTCGCGCGGTGGAAGTGGGAGCCCGGTGCGCGGCGTCCCCGGTCCAACCCGGCCACGTTCGTGTTGCGCAAGGGCCGCAAGGGGCTGAACTTCGTGCCGCTGCACGTGGACGACCTGTCCTCGGCCGACACCTACGAGGTGTTCGCCCGTATCAAGCCGGGCTCGTCGGTGCAGTTCCGGATCACCAGGGCCGCTGTGCTGACCAACGCGGTCCGGTGACCGGCACCGCGCCCGGCCGGGCACGCTTCGTGGCCGTGCTGATGCGGATGGTGCCCGGCGAGCGCGAACTGTGCCGCCGGTGGCGATCAGCGGCACGCTAGCGGCGGCGAACCTGGCGGGGCGGCGCAAAACAGCTGGCCAACCGCGTTACTCTCGGCAAGGTGTCCACCGCGCGTGCAGAACGACTGGTCAACCTCGTGCTCGCGCTGCTGTCGACGCGCCAGTACCTGACCGCGGAGCGCATCCGCGCCATCGTGCCTGGCTATGCCGACGCGCCGAGCGACGAGGCGTTCTTCCGCATGTTCGAGCGCGACAAGATGGAGCTGCGCGAGCTGGGCATCCCCATGGAGACCGGGCGCAACTCGCCGTTCGACACGGTCGACGGGTACCGCATCGCGCGGCGGGACTACGAGCTGGGCGAGATCGAGCTGGCGCCCGACGAGGCGGCCGCCGTCGGGCTGGCGGTGCGGCTGTGGGACTCGCCGGAGCTGACCGGGCAGGCCCAGGCCGCCTTGGTCAAGCTGCGCGCGGCGGGCGTCGAGGTGGATCAGCAGGTGCCCGCACCGGTGCAGCCGCGGGTGCGCGCCGACGCCGCGTTCGGCCCGATGCTCTCGGCGGTGCAACAGGGCCGCGCGGTGCGGTTCGAGTACCGGCGGTCGGGCTCGCCGGAGCGGATGACCCGGACGGTGGAGCCGTGGGGTGTGGTGTCGTGGCGCGGCCGCTGGTACCTCGTGGGCCACGACCGGGATCGTGACGCACCACGTTGCTTCCGGTTGTCCCGGGTGCAGGGGAAGGTCACGCCGTTCGGCCCGGCAGGCGCGGTCAAGCGGCCCGACGGGGTGAATTTGCTCGACTTCGTCGCGGCCAGCCACGAGCCGGAGTTCGACGCGCCGGCGTCGAAGGCGCGGCTGTGGGTGGCCGACGGCAAGGCCGCGGGCATTCGCCGCAGGGCGCGCGTGATCGGCAGGCGCACGGTCGCGGGCATCGAGGGCGACGAGATCGAGCGCAACGTCTACTACTTGGACGGCATGGCGAAGTGGATCGCCGGATACGGGCCCGACGTGCTGGTGCTGGAGCCGGACGTGCTGGCCAAGGCGGTGCACGAGCGGCTCAGCGCGCTCGCCCACCCAGGGGGTGATCGGCGATGACGTCGAGCGCACGCGGGGTCGGCGCACGCCTGCCGCGGCTTCTTGCGCTGGTGCCTTACCTGCTGGCCCGGCCGGGGATCCGGATCGAGGACGCGGCAGCCGACTTCGGGGTGAGCGCGAAGCAGCTGCGCAAGGATCTGGAACTGCTGTGGATGTGCGGGCTGCCCGGTTACGGCCCCGGCGACCTGATCGATCTGTCGTTCGAGGGCGACACGGTGACCGTGACCTACGACGCGGGCATGCGCAGGCCGTTGCGGCTCACCGGGGGAGAGGCGACCGCCTTGCTGGTGGCGTTGCGCGCCCTGGCCGAGACGCCGGGTGTGCTCGACGCCGACGCGGTGCGGCGGGCGATTGCCAAGATCGAGGCGGCCGCGGGTCAGGCGCAGCCCGCGGGTGTCGTGGTCGATGCCGGGTTGCGTGAGGCACGCCGCACGGCCGAGACGCGCCGCGTGGTGCAGGAGGCACTGAACGCGCAGCGAGCGGTGCGCATGCAGTACTACACGGCGTCGAAGGACAGGATGAGCGAGCGGGTGGTCGACCCGATGCGGCTGCTGGTCGTCGAGGGACGCAGCTACCTGGAGGCGTGGTGCAGGCGCGCCGAGGACGTGCGGTTGTTCCGGGTCGACCGGATCGACGAGATCGAGGTGCTGGCCGAACCGGCACGCCCGCCGGAGGATGCGCAGCCGCACGACGTGTCCGCCGGCTTGTTCGCGCCGAGCCCGGAGCAGCCCACCGCGACACTGGTGCTGGCGCCGGATGCCCGCTGGGTGGCGGAGTACTACTCGTGCGAGGAGCTCGAGGAGCTGGAGGGCGGGCGCCTGCGGGTGGCGATGCGCTACGGGGACGAGTCGTGGATGGTGCGTCTGGTGCTCGGCCTGGGTGGGGACGCGGTCGTCGAGGAGCCCGCCGAGCTGGCCGGCAAGGTTCGGGAACGTGCCGCCGCCGCGCTCGAGCTGGCCGCGGCCGCGCAGCTGGCGCAGTGACGCCACCACCGGAACGCCATTGATCTCGCGGCGAACGCGTACCGGCGTCGTGGTGAACGCGCTGGAAGTGTCGGTGCCCGGCCATAGGGTTGCGGCATGCCTCTGACACGGGAAGAACGCGAGGCGTTCCTGGCCGAGCCGCATGTCGCAGCATTGTCGGTGGACGCCGGGCCGGGCAGGGCGCCGCTGACCGTACCGATCTGGTACCAGTACCGGCCGGGGGAGAACCCGTGGATTCTCACTCCGGCCGAGTCGCGGAAGGCGAAGCTGATCACGGCGGCCGGGCGGTTCTCGCTGATGGTCGACACGGTGCATCCGCGGGTGCGCTACGTGTCGGTGGAGGGGCCGGCCGCCGCGGTGCAGGAGGCCGACGAAGCCGCGCACCGCGAACTGGCCACCCGTTACCTTCCCGCAGGCGCGGTCGAAGAGTACGTAGCGATGGCGCGTCGCGACTTCGGGCGGCAGCTGGTCATCCACCTCCGGCCACAGCGGTGGCTGTCGGCGGACCTGACCATGGCGTGAGACGCCGCCTTGACTTCGAGTCAACTCGAAGTTCTAGCGTGACGGGATGCCGGGCACGGAGAAAACCGGAGGCGGAGTGTCGGTGGTGTCCGGCATCCTGTTCGAGCACATCATCCGATTTGACTGGAGTACCGCAGTGGAGCACGCGATATGGGCCGAAGGCTTGGTCAAGCGTTTCGGCGAGACGACAGCGCTGAACGGGGTCGACCTCGCCGTGCGCACTGGATCGGTCTTCGGCCTGCTGGGGCCGAACGGTGCAGGCAAGACCACGGCGGTGCGCATCCTGGCCACGCTGCTGCGGATGGACGAGGGAAAGGCCACGGTCGGCGGGTACGACGTGGCCACGCAGGCGCACCAGGTGCGCCAGCTGATCGGCCTGACCGGGCAGTACGCCTCGGTGGACGAAACGCTCACCGGCATGGAGAACTTGCTGCTCATCGGCAGGCTGCTCGGCATGCCGAGGCGCGAGGCGAAGGCCAGGGCGAAGCAGCTGCTGGCCGATTTCAGGCTGAGCGAGGCGGCAGGCCGGGCGGCGAAGACGTACTCCGGCGGCATGCGGCGCAGGCTGGACCTGGCGGCCAGCCTGGTGGGGCGGCCGCGGATCCTCTACCTTGACGAGCCGACCACCGGCCTGGACCCCCGCGCCCGGCTGGAGTTGTGGGACCTGCTGCGTGAGCTGGTGGCCGGCGGGGTGACGATCCTGCTCACCACGCAGTACCTGGACGAGGCGGATGCGCTGGCCGACGAGATCGCGGTGATCGACCACGGCCGGGTGATCGCCAACGGCACCCCGGACGAGCTGAAGGCCAAGACCGGTGCACAGACCCTGGCGGTGCGGCCGGCGCTGGACAGCGACCTGCCGGTGGTGCAGCGGGTGGTCGCCGAGCTCACCGGTGCGCAGCCGGACGTGCAGGGATCGCTGGTCACCGCGCAGGTGACCGAGCCGTCCGTGCTGCCTGCCGCCGTCCGCCGGTTCGACGACGCCGGAGTGGTGCTGGCCGAGTTGCAACTGCGCAGTTCCAGCCTGGACGAGGTGTTCCTGGCGTTGACCGGGCGGCCCGCCGAGGAAGCGCAGGCCGCCGAGTCCGAGGAGGTGCCGGCATGACCGCGACGACGACGGAAGCGGCAGGCGCGCCGCAGCGGGAGCCGGAGCTGGCCGTCCGGGTCACTCCCGCGGAGGGTGTCCGGCAGTCGCTCACGCTGGCCTGGCGCAGCGTCGTGCAGGTCCGGCACAACCCGTGGGAGCTGGGCGACTTCAGTTTCCAGCCGATCATGTTCGTGCTGCTGTTCACGTTCATGTTCGGTGGCGCGATCATGGGCGACTGGCAGGCGTACCTGCAGTTCATGCTGCCCGGCATGTTGGTGATGAACATGCTGTTCGTGACCCTGTACGTGGGCCAGGGCCTGAACACCGACATCACCAAGGGCGTGTTCGACCGGCTGCAGTCGCTGCCGATCGCCCGGTGGGCGCCGCTGGCCGGCCGCATCCTGGCCGATCAGGTCAAGCAGGCGTGGTCGATCTTCCTGGTGCTGGTGATCGGGTTCGTGCTCGGCTTCAGCCTCACCGGCACCGTGGGCGGCCTGCTCGCCGCGATCGCCCTGCTGCTGGGGTTCGCCCTGTGCTTCTCCTGGGTGTCGGTGCTGGTCGGGATCGTCGCCAAGGACCCGGAGCGGGTGCAGATCTTCGGGTTCACCGCGATGTTCCCGTTGACCATGGTGAGCAACGTGTTCGTGCCGGCGGCGACGCTGCCCGGATGGCTGAAGGCATTCGTCGACATCAACCCGGTCAGCGTCATCTCCGACGCGGTGCGCGGCCTGATGCTCGGCGGCCCGGTCGCCGATCCGCTGATGTGGTCGATCGTCTGGGCGCTCGGCTTCCTGGTGGTGTTCGCGCCGCTGTCGGTGTGGGCGTTCAAGCGGCGGCTCGCCTAGGCAACGAGCAGCGGCAGATCCGGTAACGATTCGCCGGGCGGCGGCCGGGTGATCACCCGGTCGTTCCGCCGTGCCGCTACGGTAGCGGCGTGACGTACTACTGGGTCAGTGCCGGGCTCGTGGTCGCGGGTGTGGTGGTGCTCGTCCTGGTAGCGTTACGCCTCCGTCGTGCGCTGCGGCACTTCACGGCGCTGGGCAATGCCACCCGGGAGGTGCTGCGCAGCGAGCTCGGCATGCTGCGGGCCCGCCGGGCCGCCTTGGCGGTGGCCGCCAGGAGGCGAGTGGGCGCGCGGGCGGAGCACGCGGCGGACGACGCTGCTGCGGTTCGTGACACCACCGCCGCGGACCGTAGACTGGTTGCTGACAGGCATATGCCGTGAAGGGAGGCCCAGATGGGTTCGCTGTCGCCTTGGCACCTGCTCATCCTGGTGGCCGTGTTGGTGCTGCTGTTCGGTGCGAAGAAGCTGCCGGATGCGGCGCGTGCGGTTGGTCGTTCGCTGAAGATCCTCAAGGCGGAGACCAAGGACATGCGGGGCGAGGCCGACGACACCACTCCGGGTGAGCAGCCCGCGGCCAAGGCGCTCCCGTCGGCGCAGGCGCCGGCCGCCGGCGTGCAATCGACCGAGGAGAAGGTGGCCGAACTGCAGCGCCAGCTCGACGAGCTGAAGCAGCAGCAGAAGAACGCGGGCTGACGCCACGGGGAGAGAACGAGGCGTCGTGGCCGAGTCGACCAAGTCGCGCCGGGAACGCAGGCGGGAGCTGCGCAGGTTGCGCAGCCGCAAGCACAACCCGGACGGGACCATGACGTTGGTCCAGCACATCTACGAGTTCCGTCGGCGGTTGTCGTACGCGTTGCTGGCCATCGTGGCGGGCGGCATCCTCGGCTTCATCTGGTTCGAACAGCCGGTCGGGCCGATTCCGTCGCTGGGTGAGCTGATCCGCGGTCCGTACTGCGCGCTGCCGGATTCCATGCTGGCGGACTTCGCAGGCGACGGGGAATGCCGGCTGCTGCAAACCAAGCCGTTCGAAGTGTTCATGATCCGGCTCAAGGTCGGCATCGCGGCGGGCGCGGTCCTGCTGTCCCCGGTCTGGCTGTACCAGTTCTGGGCGTTCGTGGCGCCCGGGCTGTACGAGCGGGAGCGCAAGTACGGCAGGGCGTTCGTCAGCATCGCCACCGTGTTGTTCGTGATCGGCGCGGCGCTGGCCTACATCCTGGTGCCGGTCGCGTTGCGGATGCTGGTCGGCTTCGGCGGTGACAACTTCGCCACCGCGCTCACCGGTGACGACTACATCTCGTTCATCATCACCCTGCTGGTGATCTTCGGGGTGAGCTTCGAGATCCCGCTGCTGATCATCATGCTCAACCGCGCGGGTGTGCTCAGCTACGAGCAGCTCAGCCGGTGGCGGCGCGGCCTGATCATGGCGTTGTTCGTCTTCGCCGCGATCGTCACCCCGGCGGACCCGTTCTCCATGTTGGCGCTGGCGCTGGCGCTGACGTTGCTGTTCGAGGCGGCGATCCAGGTCGCCCGGCTGCACGACCGCAAGCGCGCCAAGAAGCGCAAGGAACTGGGCTGGGACGACGTGCCGGACGACGAAGCCGCCCCGTTCGAGTACACCCCCAGCGGGCCGCAGGGTGAGGACGTGACCTGACCCGGGCACAGGGTGAGAATGCGGCCCGACACGGCGCGCAGGGCCATGACCTGACCCGGTAAGCAGGGTGAGGATGTGACCGGACCTGGCGCGGGGTGACGTGGCTCGACCCGCCTGCAGGGTCACGACCCGACTCGGCCGAGGGTCGTGACCTGGCTCGGCCGCTGGGCGAGGGGCGTGACTGGTTGCAGGCCGAGGGGTGTGATCTGACCCGGTCGCCATGACTGCTTCTCGAGGTGCGGACCTTGCCGGGCCGGGCGGCGCGGTCGAGCGTTGTTCGCGGGGGAGACCTGGCCAACAGGCGCCGTCAGCCGGGTGCTGGGCGAACCGGCCCCAAGCGACCCGAGCGGCTCCGGACAGCCGCGCAGCGGTACTGAACAACGCGCCACGGTTCCTCGTCGTGCGCGAACAGCTCCGCCCGCCCTCGTGTGCCCATCCGGTCACGTCCGGCCGGTCAGGAGCCGGCTCACGGTGTCGGAGCGCAGGATGCGCACGGCTCGGCCCACCAAGACTTCGCTGCGCGAAGGCAGCAGGCTGCGGCAGCACGGCGCGACACGCCTGCGACGACGCCGGTGACTGGGCTACGGCGCGTTCCAGGTGGCGGGTGTTCCTGCATGGCGCAAGCTGGTGTGAAACCCTGGCAGTGTGGCAGACAGCCCGATGACCCGGACGATGACACCGGCCGAGCGGTACCGCGCGGCGAAGGAACGGGCCCGCTACCCGCAGCTCACCGCTTTCGCCGCGGACATGGCGTTCGAGTTCGACGAGTTCCAGTTGCAGGGATGCCGCGCGCTGGAGGACGGTCACGGCGTGCTGGTCTGCGCCCCGACCGGCGCGGGCAAGACGGTGGTCGGCGAGTTCGCCGTGCACATGGCCATGGCCGAAGGGCGCAAGTGCTTCTACACCACGCCGATCAAGGCGCTGTCCAACCAGAAGTACACCGACCTGGTCAAGCGCTACGGGCCCGAGGCGGTGGGTCTGCTGACCGGCGACACGGCGATCAACGGCAACGCCCAGGTGGTCGTGATGACCACCGAGGTGCTGCGCAACATGCTCTACGCGGGCTCGTCCACGCTGCAGGACCTGGGCTACGTGGTACTGGACGAGATCCACTACCTGGCCGACCGGTTCCGCGGCGCGGTGTGGGAGGAGGTCATCCTGCACCTGCCCGAGCACGTGCGCATCGTCGGCCTGTCCGCCACGGTGAGCAACGCCGAGGAGTTCGGCGAATGGCTGGTCACCGTGCGCGGTGACACCGCCGTGGTGGTCGACGAGAACCGGCCGGTCCCGCTGTGGCAGCACATGATGGTCGGTGGCAAGCTGTACGACCTGTTCGCCGACGACGGCCGCGGCGAACGGCCGCGGATCAACCCGTCCCTGCTGCGGCGCACCGACGAGGTTGGCAGGCAATACGCCGCCGGCCACTTCCGCGCACCGCGCGGACGCAAGCGGTCCTACCGCAGGCCGCCGCGCTTCCGGCCCCCGTCGCGGGTGGAGGTACTGGAGCGCTTGGATCGTGCCGGACTGCTGCCCGCGATCGTGTTCATCTTCTCCCGTGCCGGATGCGACGAGGCCGTCCAGCAGTGCGTGCGGGCCGGGGTGCGGCTCAACACCGACGACGAGCGGATGGAGGCCAGGCAGATCATCGACCGCCGCGCGGCCGATCTGCCCGAGTCCGACCTGCACGTGCTCGGTTTCTGGGAATGGCGCGAGGCCTTGGAGCGTGGCGTCGCCGCCCATCACGCCGGGCTGCTGCCCGCGTTCAAGGAAACCGTCGAGGACCTGTTCGTGCGGGGCTTGATCAAGGTGGTGTTCGCCACCGAGACCTTGGCGCTGGGTATCAACATGCCCGCCCGGACGGTCGTGCTCGAGCGCCTGGTGAAGTTCAACGGCGAGGCACACGTGGACCTGACCCCCGGCGAGTACACCCAGCTGACCGGGCGGGCAGGCCGCAGGGGCATCGACGTGGAGGGCCACGGCGTGGTGGTGTGGCAGCCCGGCCTGGACCCGAAGCAGGTCGCCGGCCTGGCTTCCACCCGCACCTACCCGCTGAAGTCGTCGTTCCGGCCCGGCTACAACATGGCCGTCAACCTGGTCGACCACCTGGGCGCCAAGCAGGCCCGCGAGCTGCTCGAGCAGTCGTTCGCCCAGTTCCAGGCCGATCGATCGGTGGTGGGGCTGGCCCGCACGATCGAACGCAACAACGAGGCCCTGCGCGGCTACGCCGAAGCGGCAGGGGACAAGGACGAATTCGAGCAGCTGGTCGGCTACGCCGAGCTGCGGCGGAAGATCTCCGCCAGGGAGAAGGAACTGGCCAGGCAGAACAGCGCGGCCCGCCGTCAGGACACCGTCGCGTCGCTCGCCAAGCTCCGCAAGGGCGACGTGATCGCGGTGCCGACGGGCAGGCGGGCGGGGCTCGCGGTGGTGATCGACCCCGGCCTGGACCCGGTACGGGACCCCCGGCCACTGGTGGTGACCGAGGACCGGTGGGCGGGCACGCTGGCGGTGACGGACTTCGCCGGGCCGGTGGAACCACTCGGCAAGCTGCGGCTGCCCAAGCACGTCGCGGTGCGCTCGCCCAAGGTCCGCCGCGACATCGCCTCGGCACTGCGGGAAACCGGGATCACCCCGCCGGGTGGGCGGAAGCGACGGAAGGTCGACGTCAACTCGGATCCCGAGCTGGCCGGCCTGCGGCGGGCGCTGCGGGCGCACCCGGTGCACGGCCTGGCCGACCGGGAGCAACGGCTGCGCTGGGTGGAGCGCTACGAGCGGCTGGCCGCGGAGAACGAGAAGCTGCGGCAGCGGGTGGCGGCCACCACCCACTCGTTGGCCAGGGCGTTCGACCGGATCCGGCGCCTGCTGACCGAGCGCGGCTATCTGACCGACGAGGGCGAGCGGGTGACCGAGCACGGCAGGCGGTTGGCCCGCATCTACGGGGAATCCGACCTGCTGGTCGCCGAGTGCCTGCGGCACGGGGTGTGGGCGGATCTCGGCCCCCCGGAACTGGCGGCGGTGGCCTCGTCGGTGGTGTTCGAATCCCGCCGGGACAGCGCAGGCGAGCCGCGGATCCCGGCGGTGGTGGTGCCCGCGTGGCGGGAGACCGCCAGGGTGTGGACCGAACTGGTCGACGACGAACGGCGGCACAAGCTGGAGCGCACCCGCGAGCCGGATCCCGGGTTCGCCTGGCCGGTGTACCGGTGGGCGCGCGGCGAGAGCCTGGAAAGCGTGATGAGCGCCGCCGAGATCAACGGCCAGGAGCTGTCCGCGGGCGATTTCGTGCGCTGGTGCCGCCAGGTGATCGACCTGCTCGAGCAGCTGCGCGACGTGCTGGGCGGGGAGCACCCGGTAGGCAGGACGGCGGCGGAAGCCGCTCGGTCGCTGCGGCGGGGTGTGGTCGCGGCGGGAAGCGTGTAGCGGGAAAGATCACGGGTCCGACAAGGTGAACACCGCCGGTTCGTCGCTCGGAGAGGTCATGTGGTTTGATCCTGCGCAGAATGCGGTCCGACTGGAGGCACGATGAGCACGCCCTATGGAGGCAACGGCCCACAGCAGTGGGGTCAGCAGCCTGGGGGTCACCCGCAGGGTGGTCACCCCGGACAGCAGAGTGGCGGGTGGGGACAGCAGTACCCGCCGAGCGGCCCGCAACCGCAGCAGTACCCGCCGAGCGGGCCGCTGCCGCAGCAACAGCCGCCTGCTTACCAGCAGCAGCCGTACGAGCAGCAGTGGCAGCAGCCCGGGCAGGTCTACGGTGGCCAGTACCCCGGCGGCGGCTACCAGCAGCCCGAGGAGAAGAAGTCCAAGACCTGGCTGTGGGTGACGATCGCGGTCGTGGTGGTCGCGCTGGGCGCGGTGGGCGTCCTGGGATTCTGGATGCCGGGCTTCTTCGTCTCCAAGACCTTCGACTCGGCCGCGGTCGAGCAAGGCGTGGTGAAGATCCTGCGCGAGGAGTACAAGATCGAGAACGTGCAGAACGTGAACTGCCCGGACGGGCAGAAGGTCGAGCAGGACCACTCGTTCACCTGCACGGCGACGGTCGACGGCCAGGAGAAGAAGATCCCGATCACGGTCACCGACGCCGACGCGGATCCCCCGGTGTACCGGGTGGACAGCCCGCAGTAGGCCCGGAGCGTAATTCGGTGGCTGCGGCGTCGGTCGTTCCGCAATCATGCGCTGGTGACCGACTACCAGATCAGGATTGCGCAGGAATCGGAACACCGCGCCGCCAACGCCATGTTCCGCGGCACCATGCACGAGCCGCCGATCGGCGACGATCGGTGGGAGCGGGTGTCGCGGGCGTACCAGCCGAACAGGCTGCTGGCGGCGTTCGAAGGTGACGACGTCATCGGCATCGCGCGGTCGGTCGATTCGGCCTTGGTGGTTCCCGGTGGGAAGCAGGTGCCGATCGCCGCGGTTGCCGCGGTGGGCGTGCGCGCGGACCGGACACGCCGCGGCATCGCCACCGAGCTGATCCGCCGTCAGCTGGCCGAGGCGGGCGAACGCGGAATGACGATGGCCGCGCTGCACGCCAGCGAGGCGGTCATCTACGGCCGCCACGGGTACGGTGTGGCCACTCAGGAGCGCACCGTGATCCTGGATCGCAAACGGGCCAAGGTGCGCAATCGGGTCACCGACGGCCGGGTCGACCTGTACGACCTGGCCGACGCCGTGACGATCCTGCCGGAGGTCTACGCCCGGTTCGAAGGGTCCCGCGTCGGCATGATCACCCGCCCGTCGTACCTGTGGGCGATCTGGGAAGAAGTACTGAACGAGCAGCCGCAGCAGGTGGCGCGCGTGGCCGTGTACCGCGGCCTGGACGGCGTGGAAGGCTTCGCCGCCTACCGCGTCAACAACCCGTGGCCGGAGGACGGCGATGCGGTGCTGCACCTGCTGGACATGGTGACCGGGTCGGACGAGGCCTACCGGGCGCTGTGGCAGTTCCTGATCGGCGTGGACTTGGTGGACAAGATCAAGGCGTGGGCGCGTCCGCTGGACGAGCCGATCGAACCGATGCTGGTGGACTCCCGGGCGTGCACCACCCAGCACATCGGTGACGAGGTGTGGCTGCGGCTGATCGACGTGGAGTCCGCCCTCCGGGCACGTGCTTACCAGCCGGGCACCGGCGTGGTGATCGAGGTCGTCGACACCGTGCTGCCGCAGAACAGCGGCCGGTACGCGGTGTCCGCCGACGGTGTCGAGCGCACCGATGCGCCTGCCGGCCTGACAATGGACGCCGAGGTGCTGGCGATGCTGTACCTGGGAGCCTGGCGGGCTTCCGCCCTGGCGCGGGCCGGGCGGATCAGCGTCGCCGATCCTGCGGCGCTGGCGGCTGCGGACGCGGTGTTCGCCGCCGAGCAGGTCCCGTGGTGCGGAACGTTCTTCTGAGTACTCCTTTTGCAGTAGTCTGCCCACGCGCAGACCACGGAAGGAGCGCTGGTGAAGATCGGGGTCACGTGCGGTGCTGGACTGGCTGTGCTGGTCGCCGCCACGCTCGCGGCGGGATGTGAGCAGCGGCAGGATCCGGGGTCGCATCCGGATCCTGCCCCGCAGCCGAGTGCGAGCCCGCCCAGCACGTCGAATCCGGAACCGCCGGCGCCGGTCACGTCCTACGAGCCCGCCCCGCGCGAGTTCGACCACGCGGCGATGCAGGACGCGGTGCACCAGATCCTGACCGAGTACCACCAGATCGACGATCTCGGCACGGTGATCTGCCCGCCGGGGAAGCCGGTGGAGGTGGGCCTGAAGTTCCACTGCACGGCGACGATCGCGGGGGAGAAGAAGCAGGTGCCGATCACGGTGACCAGCGACGAGGGTGACTATCGGGTCGGCGCTCCGCAGTGACGCCGTGCGCGAGCGACGCTGACGGGGAGCTCGGCGGCGAAGGACCAGCCTCCGCATCCGCGGTCGGACACCGTGGATCGAGCTTGTGGTGTTCGGGACGACGGGCAATCCGGCGCGTAGCGGGCGGCGGGGCCGAGACGCGGAGGCGGGCTGGTGACGCGCGCCTCGAGGTTTTCGGGCCCGAGGTCGGCTTCGGCACGCGGTGACAAGCGCCTCGAGTTCGGTGCGGACCAGGATGCGCCTCGAGTCCGGTGCCGGGCGGGCTTCGGTGCGGATCGGGACGTGCCTCGACGTGCCGATGGGGATCCCGGCCTCGGCGCGTGGACCGGCGGCGAACCCGCTACCCGGGGCGACGGGCGGGGTGACGATTGGTCGGCGGACCTGTCACGGCCGGCACGCCGCCGGCCCGGTCACGTGCCGGCGGCGTGCTTCTCGAGTGCCGCCAGCAGCCGGGAGGTCGACTGGCCAAGGTTCCACTTCTCCGACAGCTCGGCGATGCGGTCCGGGTCGGCCGGGGCGGAAGGCACGGCGTCCGGTCCCGACGTCTCCACCGGGGCGTCGGTGACCACCCGTACCACCTTCGGTACGGCCGCCAGATAGTCCGCCGCCGCGACGATGCTGGTCTTGGCTCGTTTCGGTACCGCCGGGTCGTCGTCGTGCGCGGCGCGTACCAGGGCGTCCAGCGAGCCGAACTGGGTGATCAGCTTGGCTGCGGTCTTCTCGCCGATACCGGCGACGCCGGGCAGGCCGTCGGAGGGGTCGCCGCGCAGCATGGCCATCTCCGCGTAGCCGTCCCCGGCACGGTCGGCGGGCAGGCCGTAGCGTTCGGCGATCTCGGCCGGGCCGAGGACTTCCGCTTTCGCCCACCCTTTGCCCACGTAGATCACCCGCGCCGGGGTGGGTTCGTCGCGGACGAGCTGGAACAGGTCCCGGTCCCCGGTGACGACCTCCACCGGGTCGGCCGTCTCCCGCGCCGTCAGCGTGCCGATCACGTCGTCCGCTTCGAACCCGTCCGCTTCCGCCACGCACAGGCCGAACGCGTGCATCAGGTCGATGATGATCGGGATCTGCGGGCTGAGCGTGTCCGGCACTTCCTCGGTGGCCTGCCCCAGCCCGGCCGCCAGCAGCACCGGGTCCGGCTGCTCGGCCACCCGGTGCGCCTTGTAGCTGGGCAGCAGGTCGACCCGGAACTGCGGACGCCAGTCCGCGTCCAGGCACGCCACCAGGCGGGACGGCCGTCGGTCGGTGACGATGCGGGCGACGGTGTCCAGGAAGCCGCGTACCGCGTTGACGGGCGTGCCGTCCGGTGCCCGCAGGGACTCGGGCAGTGCGTAGAAGGCCCGGAAGTACAAGCCTGCCGCGTCCAGCAGGGCGATCGGAGCGCTCATGGTGCGAGCCTGCCACACCATCGGTGCACTCGGCCGGGGGTGTGCTCGCGAAGTACGCTTCAAAGCATGTCGAGGCGCTCACTCCACACTCCGGCTCCTGCCCCGGCGACGCTGCGCGCCCGCCTGGACAAGGCGCGGGTGGCCGCGGCGGACGCGGGCACCGACGCTTTGCTGGTCTCGCCGGGATCGGACTTGAAGTACCTGCTCGGCCAGGCGGGTGGCTCGTTCGAGCGGCTGACCACCCTGGTGGTGCCCGCGGGCGACGCCCCGGCGGCGCTGGTGCTGCCCAAGCTGGAGGCCCCCGGCTACCACGACGTGCCGTTGGACGAGCTGGGTGTCGAGCTGGTGACGTGGGTGGACGGGGAAGACCCGTACCACGTCGTCGCACGGCTGGTGGAACGTGGTGGCAAGCCCGGCCGGGTCGCGGTGAGCGACGCGATGATCGCGCTGCACGTGCTGGGGCTGCGCAGCCGTGTCCCCGCCGACCAGGTGCTGGCCGGGCCGATCCTGCGTCAGCTGCGGATGCGCAAGGACGCCGAGGAGATCGCCGCGCTGCGTGCGGCCGGGGAGGCGATCGACCGCGTGCACGCCCAGGTGCCCGAGTTGCTGCGGGCCGGGCGGACCGAGGCCGAGGTGGGCAAGGACATCGAGCAGCTCATCGTCGCGGAAGGGCACCTGGCCGCGGATTTCGTCATCGTCGGGTCCGGCCCGAACGGGGCGAGCCCGCACCACGACGTCTCGTCCCGTGTCCTGCAGGAAGGCGATGTCGTCGTGGTCGACATCGGCGGCCCGCTGCCGAACGGATACAACTCCGACAGCACCCGCACCTACAGCCTCGGTGAACCCGCCGAGCCCGACGTGCGTGAGACGTATGCGGTGTTGCAGGCGGCGCAGGAAGCCGCGGTGGCGGCCGTGCGGCCAGGGGTGACGGCGGCGCAGGTCGACGCGGCGGCCAGGCGGCCGATCACCGAGGCCGGGTTCGGGGATCAGTTCATCCACCGCACCGGGCACGGAATCGGACTGGACGTGCACGAGGAGCCCTACATTCAAAGTGACAACGATCTCGAGCTCGAACCGGGCATGGCGTTCAGCGTGGAACCGGGCATCTACCACAGTGGCCGGTGGGGCGCCCGGATCGAGGACATTGTGGTGGTGACCGAGGACGGGGTGGAACCGCTCAACCGCCGTCCGCACGACCTGCTGGTGGTCGAGCCGTGACCGCATCGCCGCTGGAACCCATCGACCGGGCCATCGTCCGGGAACTCAACGCCAACGGACGGTGCAGCTTCACCGATCTCGCCGAGCGGGTCGGGCTGTCGGTGTCCGCGGTGCACCAGCGGGTGCGCAGGCTGGAGCAGCGCGGGGTGATCACCGGCTACACCGCGCGGGTGGACGGCGAGCAGGTGGGCCTGCCGCTGACCGCGTTGATCTCCCTGACCCCGAACGACCCTGCGGCACCGGACGACTACCCGCAGCGCCTGGAGCACATCAGGGAGATCGAGGCCTGCTACTCGGTGGCCGGCGACGAGTCCTACGTGTTGCTGGTCCGGGTCGCATCGCCTGCAGGCCTGGAGGACCTGCTGCGGCGGATCCGGGAGGCGGCCAAGGTGTCGACGCGCACCACGGTGGTGCTGTCCACGCCGTTCGAAGGACGCCCGGTCGCCATCTAGCGCGCCCTACCGCCCGGTCGCAATCGAGCGCGGTACGGCCCGGTCGCAATCAGCGCGCTACCGCCCGGCGTCGTCGCCGCCCGGGCCCAGCACCGGCCGCCACCGCTTGGTGGGCTCGTCGACGGCCGACCGCCGCCGCGGATTGCCGGTTTGCAGCAGGATGCTCAGCCGGTGGAACGCGGCGAGGAACGCGCTGCGTGCCTCGTTGTGCTCGGCCGCCTTGGCGTGCGCCAGCCCGGCGCGCACCGACTGCAGCGCCATCGGCTCGGCGGCGGCCAGCAACGCTTCCACACCAGCCACCGTGTCGGCGAGCTGGCCGAGCAGCACGTCGATGTCCGGGTGGTGCTCGACGACGGTCAGTACCGGAACCAGCAGCCGAAGCTGGTGGTGCAGCCGGGACAGGTCGTCGATCGGGCCTGGGCGGCGGGTGATGTCCATGGCGGGCTCCGGGCTCTCGGCGGCTGCGGCTGGCACAGGGACGGACCACCGCGTGGTTCGTGACGTGC
This sequence comes from Thermocrispum sp., assembly GCF_002919275.1. Taxonomy (NCBI): domain Bacteria; kingdom Bacillati; phylum Actinomycetota; class Actinomycetes; order Pseudonocardiales; family Pseudonocardiaceae; genus Thermocrispum; species Thermocrispum sp. The sequence continues at coordinate 124,324 of NZ_PKFA01000059.1, forward strand.
CCTGGAGCCGGCTTTGCCTTTCGCGGGGGAGCCTAGCTCACTCGGTCGGCGCGGCGTGCAGGTCGCCGTCGTCGCCCGGCAGGCAGGCCGCGCGCGGTTCCGGCATGGCCAGGAACTCGCTCACGCAGCGGCCGATCTGCCGGTGACCTTCCTTGTTGGCGTGGAAGGACTCCTGGGCGGCGTGGCTGGCGCGCACTTCGTCCCGCAGGTCGTCCCAGCGCACGGTGAGCCGGGTGAACCATTCGCTGGACGGGTCGTCGCCACCGGTGCAGGCTTCGTGTCCCTCGCCGGCCCTGGACAGGTCGAGAAACCGGGCCCCCGCCTCGTCGGCGGCGCGCCGCATGCCTTCGCTCAGCTCCCTGACGCCGGTCGAACGAATCCACTCCAGATCGCTCTTGCGGAACGGGCATCCGTTCAACGAGCGCAACGATTCGGGAATGTCCGGGCTGACCGGGGAGGCATACGACAGCAGCACCAGCTGGTAGTCGCCGCGGCGGTAGCCCGCGTCGGCCAGTGCGGTGCGGATGTCCTGCAGTGCCCGGACCACTTTGGGCACCATGCGCTCGATGATCTGCGGCCAGTCGCGCCGCATGGCCTCCGTGCACGGCGTGGGGCCCCAGTACGCCTTGGCGCAGTCGGTCAGTCGTGCGGAGAACCGAGGGTCGTCGTTGGCACCCACCGCCACGACGACCGCGGTCACCCGGTGCGTCTTGGCGATCCGGCGAAGCTGGGCGGCCTGGGACCCTTCGGTGTACCGGCGTGCCGTGCCGAGGCGGACCAGTTCGGTGGTGGCTCCCGAACAGGCCAGGTTGATCTTGCGGCGGACGCCGGGAAGGTCGACGTGGTGGATGACCGCATCGGGGGAGCGGTGGCACCAGTTGCCGCCCCGGCCGTCGGTCTCCGGGGTGTAGGTGCCGGTGCCTTCACCGGACAGCGTGCTGTCACCGATGCTGACGACGGTCAGCGGTCCGGTCCCCGGCGGGCCCTGGCGCTTGCGCTGAGCGGGTTCCTCGCCAGGCAGGAAGGCGATCGCGGCCAGCACACCGGCGAGGACGCCGAGGGCTGCGGCGACGTGCCACCAGCGAACGCGGCGACGACGGGGCGCGAGCGTTGCGGGCATTGCCGAAATCCTACGCGGATGCACTCGCCGGCGATCCGTCGGCGTGGGACCGGCCGCCACCGGGCCGACGGCACGGCCGGCCCCGTGAACGGTGACCACGAACAGCGACGCAGGGCGGCCGGTCACCGGAGCAATCGTTGCGGCGAGGACGTCACGGCGGAGGACGGAACTGGACGCATCCCGATGGGCGGCCACACGGCGGAATGGCCGCCGACGTCGGTCAGGCGGCTGCGACGCTCTCTTCCACCGTGCCTTCCTCACGCATGGTCGGAACGTGCACGTCGGCCGCGTCGACGTCGCGGATCTCGACCTCGTCCTGCTGTGGTCGCAGCATCGTGTCGGCCTGGTCGAGCAGACGCATCGTCTCGCCCAGCATCGAGCTGATCTGCGCCCGGTGCCGCTCCAGCTCGGCGACCCGGCGCTCGGCCTCGGCCACCATGCGACGGCTCTGCTCGGTCGCCTCCTGCACCAGGCGCTCGGCTTCCGCCTTCGCGGCCGCCTTCTCCTCGGCGATCTGGCGCACGGCTTCGCTGCGCCGCTTGTTCAGCGCGATGCGGAAGTCCTCGTCCATCTGCCTGCGCAGCTCGGCCGCCTGCTCGTCGAGCTCCCGGCGCCGCTGTTCGGCTTCGGTGACCAGCTCGTGGGCCCGCTTGCGGGCGCGTTGCATCAGCTCCTCGGCCGACCGTGCGGTGTCCCAGCCCTGCTGCGCCGCCGCCTGGGCGCGTTCGGTGATCTCCTTGGCCTCCTCCTGGGCCAGTTCCACCATGCGGCGCATGCGCTCGGTGAGCGCGTCGGGGGAGATCGGCTCGCGCGCGATCCGGTCGACCTTCTCCTGCAGCGCGCGGATCTCCGACTGGGCCTCGGTCAGCCGGTCCGCCAGTGAGTCCGCCTTGGCCAGCGCGGCGTCCCGGTCCATGGTGAGCATGCGCAGCTCCTGCTCCACCGCCGCCACGTAATGCTGCACCTGCTCGCGGTCGTAACCACGCCACACCACGTCGAAGTCCGTCTTCAACGGCACAACCTCGGTGTTCGCCTCAGGCGTCGTCACTGCCGTCATCCTCCTTGTTCGCGTCGTCGGGCCCGTGCTGGGATGCGTGGTCACCGGCGGCAGCCTCGCCGCGTGCGTGCTCGCCGGGAGTCTTCGTCTGCTCGGCTTGCTCGGCCTGGGTGGTCTGCTCGGCCGGCGCGCCGGTGGCGTCGGCGAGCTGGGCGCGCAGCTGGGCGATCTCCTCTTCCGCGGCGCGCAGGCGCTCCTGGGTCTGCTTCAGGTCCGCGCGCGCCGCCGCCAGCTCGTTCTCCAGGTCCAGGATGTGCGACGCGGCGGACAGGGTGTGCCCGTTGTCCAGCTGCTCGCGTAGCCGGGAGACCAGCTCCAGCTGACGGCGCGAGTAGCGCCGGTGGCCGCCGGGTGACCGGTGCGGGGAGACCACGTCGGCGGTGTCCAAGCTGCGCAGAAAGGCCTGCTGCACGCTCAGCAGTTCGGCGGCCTGACCGATCGTGAAGGCCGGATAGTCCGGATCGTCGAGCTTGTTGAGCTCAGACACCCTGCGTCCCTTCCGTGCGAACCTACGGCTCCGCGCTGCAGCCAATTGTCGCTCATCCTTGACATATTTCTATAGTATCGACTGTAGAAATCTGTCAGTCATCGGGCCACTCTCCTTGTGGCCGCCGGCGGTGGGATCGATGGGCGATGGGATGACGGAGCCGCCGAAGCGCGCCGGAAGTGTCTGCTTTGCCGTGTTCTCCCGTGCTTGCGCGTCCCGGAGCGCGCCAAATCGTGGTGGCGCACTCCACAAGACTTACAGCGTCGGGAACAAAAAAGCTTGAGTCGATGTTGAATGGTTGAGCAGCCGTGCCCTGCGGCTGCCTCACGGAGAAGCAAGGAGGATCGCCGATGGTGATGCGGACGGATCCACGCGGTGGATTCACGCAGCAGGGCGTCGGCAGCGTCCGGCCTACCGTGATGCCCGACGATCCTGATCGTGGTGACGCCCCAGCCGGAGAGCGCGGGACCGGCGCCGGTGCACCAGCGCGACGCCGGTGTCAGGACGGGGTCTGGGGGAGTTGACGACGTGAGCACCGTTGCGTCACCGACATCGGAGATTTCTGGCGACGTCATGCATCACGTGCACCGCGCGATCGGACGCGCGACGAAGGAGCTGACCCACACCACCGACATCGACCGCCTCCACGCCATCGCCGAAGGCGTTCAGCAGATCGCCACCGCCCTGACCGGACTGATCGACGTGCTGGCCGAGCGGTCTCCGGCCGCGGTGACCAGGGCCGGGCACCCCGACGTGGGCGAAGAGCTGGTGCGCGATCTGCGGGCGGCACGGGGGTGCCTGACCACGGCGGGCTTGCTGCTGGCCCCGGCGGTCAGCGACCTGCGCGAGATCGCGGAGGGCAAGGCGCCCGCCAAGGACACCAAGCGCCGCCGCTTGTACGACGACGTGACGACGCCGGAGCCCACAGCGGCGACCGTCATCGACGGCAAGACGGTGCCACGTGAGATCACCGCCGCGCCGGAGGCGGCGAACGCCTCGTGACCGGGCGGGATCGCCGCCCCACGGCGTGACGCGCACCCCGGGCACGGGGCGGGCCGTCGCAGTTGCGCTCGCCGGCCAGGTGCCCGGCGGGCGAGGCCGAGGTGAGCCCGGTGGGTGTCTCGTGGCGATCAGGCGGTCGCCGGTTCGGATCGCCTCGCCACGGGGCTCGCAGCGGGCCCGACGCGGCCGTCGCGCACCTCCAGCACCACGTCCGCGTGCGCGGCTTCCTCGGGCCGATGGGTCACGTGGACGACCGTGTGGCCGGCCAGCAGCGTGCGCAGGTTGTCGAACAGGGCAGTCGCCGTCGGCCGGTCGAGGTGGGCGGTGGGCTCGTCCAGGAGCACCACCCGTGGCCCGCCGGGGCGGAGCGCGGCGAGCAGAGCACGAGCGATCGCCAGCCGCCGGGCCTGGCCGCCGGACAATCCTGCGCCCGCGCTGCCCAGGACGAGATCCAGCCGGTCGGCGAGCTCGGGCAGCCGGGCGGTGCGCAGCGCGGACACGAGCTGGTCCTCGTCCGCGGCGGGGTCGCCCAGGCGCAGGTTCTCCGCGACCGATGCCGAGATCAGCTGCGGATCCTGCGGTGCCAACGCCACCGATCCGGGCAGCGCCGCCGTGCCGCCCTCGCCCGGCAGCAGCCCGGCGAGCGCGGCGAGCAACGTGGACTTGCCCGCACCCGACGGACCGACGATCGCCACGTGCGTCCCCGGCTCGATGCGCAGCCGGACGTCACGCAGGGCGGGCTCGGCCGCACCCGGCCACCGGAGAGTCACCGACCGCAGTTCGATGGTGCCGTCGTCGGTGCGGCGCACCGCGGAGCTGCCGGGCGGCTGCTCGTCGAACAGCTCCGCCAGCCGCCGGCGAGCGCTGTCGAGCACCGGGGCGTGCACGGCAACCGGGGGCAGGAGGGCCAACGCTTCGGCCAACGTCAACGGCACGAGCGCGATCGGCACCGCGAGCAGCGGGTCGAGCTGCCCGGCGGCCACCGCGTCCGCCGCGAGCCAGGTGGCCCACACCGACGCCAAGCCGCTCGCCGCGGTGATCACGGCGGAGGCCAGCCCGTCGGCGAGTGCGGCACGGCGAGCCAGCCGGGTCAGCCGGTGGTCGGCAGCGGTGAGCGCGGCTTGGTGCCTGCGCAGGCGGCCGAACGCCATCAGCTCGGCGGCACCTTCGAGCAGGGCGAGCACGCGCCGATGCACGTCGCGCTGGGTGTCCGACTGCAGCATCGTCGCCCGGCGATCGGCATACCACTGGGCGAGCACGGCCAGCACGGCACCCGCGGTGGCGAGCACAGCCAGCACCGCGCCGGCCTCGGGCAGCATGAACGCTTCGACGACGACGGCCGTCGCGATCACCGTGGCCACCACGGCAGGCGGCGTGACGACCCGGGGGAGCAGGTCACGGACGTGATCGACGTCGTCGACAACGGCACCCTCACCCGAGCCAGCCGACCGTAGCTGCGCCGCGCGCGCCGGGCCGATGCGCACCAGGGCGGCCCAGAGGCGCTGCCGCAGCCGGTTGGCGACCTGGAACGCGGCATCGTGCACGGCGAGACGTTCGACGTAGCGCAGCGCGGCCCTGGCCAGCCCGAAGGTGCGCACCCCGACGATGGCCACGGTCAACGTGAGGATCGGTGGCTGCTGCGCGGCCTTGGCGATGAGCCAAGCGGACACCGCGGTCAATGCGATCGCCGACAGCAGCGCCAGCGCGCCGAACATCGTCCCGGTCAGCAGTTTGCGATGCAGGATGTCCCGCCACGGCAGCAGCCGGCCGGAGTGCGGTGCAGCGTCTTCCAGCTCGTCACGGCGGCCCGGCACGGTCGTCCGGGCAGGCGCCCGCGAGTCGTCCCTGGCCGCCTCGTGCGCCGCGATCAGCACGGTCGCGCCGTCCTCGGCGGCGGCGCGAATCCGAGCCATCACCCGCGCGGCGTTCGCCTCGTCGAGATGAGCGGTCGGCTCGTCGAGCAGCAACACCCGCGCGCCGCAGCGCACCCGGAGCAGGGCGCGGGCGACAGCCACGCGTTGCCGCTGCCCGAGCGACAGTGTGCCCGGGTCGCGATCCAGCAGATCGAGGCATCCGAGCGCGGTGGCCATGTGCTCGACGTCGTCCGCCGACGGCTGCCGATCGAGGTCTTCGGCCGCGGTAGCCAGCTCGGCCCGCACGGTCTCCTCGGTGAACACCGGGAACTGCGGCACCCAGGCCACCATGCGCCGCCAGTGCGCGGGATCCAGCTCGCGCAGTGGACGTCCGTCGACGGTCACCGAGCCGGCCGAAGGCGGGACGAACCCCAGCAGCACCGCGAACGTGGTGGACTTCCCGCCGCCACTCGGCTCGGTCAGCCAGGTGATCTGCCCGGGCAAAGCGAGAAACGAGGCACCGTCGGGGCGGAATCCGCCGCGACGGCGGACGCGCAGACCGCGGACCTCGATCACCGCGCCAGGGTCCGCCACCGGGGTGTGCGCACGACGGCCGGCCATGGCCGGTTGCTGGGCGAGCACGTCGACGACCCGGCGCACGGCTTCGGTCCCGTCCGCGCTGGCGTGGAACGCCGCCCCCACGGCGCGCAACGGCTGATAGCACTCCGGCGCGACGATGAGCACGGCCAGCCCCACGGCCAGGTCCATGCTGCCGCCGACCAGGCGGACGCCGATGGTGACCGCGATCAATGCCACCGACAGCATGGCGGCCAGCTCCAGCACGAACGACGAGGAGAATGCCAGCCGGAGCGTGGTCATGCTGGCGCGGCGGTGCCGCTCGCCGAGCCTGCCGACCGCCGTCCGCTGCGCGCCGGCCTGACCGAACGCGGTCAGCACCGGCAAGGCGCGGATCAGCTCCCGCAACTGGCCGGACTGCCGCTCGGTGGCGTCCATCGACGCCTTGGTGCGGTCGGCGGTGTGCATGCCGACCAGCGCCCCGAACAGCGGCAGCAGGGGGACGGTCAGTATCAGGATGACCGCCGACGGCCAGTCGGCCAGCAGCACCGCACCGCCGACGACGACCGGGACGACGGCGGCGGTGACCAGCGCAGGCAGGTACTCGGTGAAGTACTTGTCCAGCGCGTCGAGCCCGCGTGCGGCGACGACGGCCAGTTGCCCGGTGCCACGCCCGGCGATCCACTCCGGGCCGAGTTCGACCGCGCGCCGCACGACGGCCTCGCGCAGCTGCTGTTTGGTGCCCGCGGCCGCGCGCGCGGCCACCGTCCGGTGTGCCCATGCGACCACGGCCCGGCCTGCGGTGACCCCGATCAGCAGCCACCACTGGCGGGCGGCCACCGCCTCGCCCTGCACGATCTTCGCCAGGACGTCGGCGAGCAGAAAGCCCTGTGCGACCAGCAGGCAGGCGGAGATCAGCGCAAGCGCGGCCAGGACGGCCAGCGCGCGGCGGGCCGTCCTGGACAACGCGGGCAACGGGCCGAGCGGGCCGCGGCCGGGCCGCGCTCGCGAGGCGGTTGCACGCTGCAGCATCACGGCACCTTCACCGGGGGCATGTGGTGCACGGCGATGCGCTGCCGGAACACCCAGTAGGTCCAGCCCTGGTAGATCAGCACCGCCGGGGTGCCGAAAAGCGCCACCCAGCTCATCACTTCCAGCGTGTACGGGCTGCTTGCCGCATCAGCGATGGTCAGCGAGAACGCCGGGTCCACGGTGGAGGGCACCACGTAGGGGTGCAGTGCGGCGAACAACGTCATCACGGTGCCGACCACGGCCAGGCCGAGCAGCGCGAACGCCTGGCCTTCCTGCCATGCGGCCAGCCGCAGCCACGCGATCACCGCGGCGGCCAGCACGATCGCCACCGCGATCCACCCGAACGTGGTGTTCTCCCGCAGGCCGACCAGCACCAGCAGCGCCACCAGCGGCACCACGGCGATCGGTCCGGCCCGCAAGGCCAGCCGCCGGGCCCGTGCGCGGATGTCGCCCTCGGTCTTCAGCGCGATGAACACCGCGCCGTGCACCAGCGCGTAGCCGGCCACCGCGAGCCCGCCGAGCACCGAGTACCAGTCGAGCATCGCCAGCGGGCCGCCGACCCGGTTGCCCGCCTCGTCGATCGGCAACCCGAACACGTTGGTCACCAGCACCGCGCCGACCCCGATCGTGGCGACCCAGGAGCAGACGACGAGGATCCAGTCCCACACGTTGCGCCACCGGTCCGAGTCGACCTTGCCGCGGTACTCGAACATCACGCCGCGGCCGATGAGCGCCAGCAGGAAGATCAGCAGCGGCACGTAGGCGGTGGAGAACAGCGACGCGTACCAGCCGGGGAAGGCGGCGAACGTGGCGCCGCCCGCGACCAGCAGCCACACCTCGTTGCCGTCCCACACCGGGCCGATGGTGTTGATCAGCACCCGCCGTTCCGGCTCGGTGCGGCCGAGCACCCGCAGCAGCATGCCGACGCCGAAGTCGAAGCCCTCGAGAAACAGGTAGCCGAGCCACAGCACGGCGATGATGACGAACCACAAGGTGGCCAGGTCCATGGCAGCCTCCTAGTAGGCGAACGACAGGACGTTGTCGTCGTCGGCTTGGTCTGCTCTGCGCGGTGGCATGGCGCCTTCCACGCCGCCGCGGACGTACTTGCGCAGCAGGTAGATCTCCACCACCGCCAGCACCCCGTACACCGCGGTCAGCGTGATCAGCGACGCCCACACCTCGCCTGCGCTGAGCCGGGAGACAGCTTGCGCGGTGAACATCCACATCCCGTCGATGCCGACCGGGTTGGGCACGACCACGAACGGCTGGCGGCCCATCTCGGTGAAGATCCAGCCGAAGCTGTTGGCCGCGAACGGCAGCGCGATGCTCCACAGCGCCGCCCGGACGAGCCAGCGCGACCGCGGCAGCCGCCCGCCCCTGGTCAGCCACAGGGCGAGCAACCCCACCCCGGCTGAGATCGCGCCCAGCCCGATCATCAGCCGGAAGCTCCAGTAGGTGACCGGCAGGTTCGGCACGTAGTCGATGGGCTTTCCGGCCAGCTCACCGAGCGCCGGGTCGTCCGGGTAGTACTCGCCGTAGCGCTCCTGGTATTCCGCGACCAGGTCGTTGACGCCCTTGACCTCGCTGGTCAGGTCGCCGTTGGCCAGGAACGACAGCAGCGCGGGCACGGTCAGGCTCTTCACCTGCGTGCAGTCCTGCCCGGTCAGCTCACCGACCGCGAACACCGAGAACCCGGCGGGCTCCTCGGTGGCGCACAGCGCTTCCGCGGCGGCCATCTTCATCGGCTGCTGTTCGAACATCAGCTTGGCCTGCGCGTCGCCGCTGACCAGCAGCGCCACGAACGAGACGGCTCCCACCCACGCACCGAGCTTGAGCGAGGCCCGCCACACCGGCCGGTGCTCGTCGTCGGTGTCGCGCCGCCGCCACAGCCACCACACCGCGATGCCGACCAGGAACGCGCCGGCGACGGCGAACGCCCCGGCGATGGTGTGCGGGAAGGCCGCCAGCACGGTCGGGTTGGTCAGCACGTCCCCGATCGAGGTCATCTGCGGCTTGCCGTCGACGAAGCGCACGCCGACCGGATGCTGCATCCACGAGTTGGCGGCCAGGATGAAGTACGCCGACACCATCGTGGCCAGCGAGAAGGCCCATGCGCACGCCAGGTGCACCCGCTTCGACAGCCGGTCCCAGCCGAAGATCCACAGGCCGAGGAAGGTCGACTCGACGAAGAAGGCCAGCAAGCCCTCCATCGCCAGCGGGGCGCCGAACACGTCCCCGACGAAGCGGGAGTACTCGTTCCAGTTCATGCCGAACTGGAACTCCTGGACGATGCCCGTCACCACGCCCATGGCGAAGTTGATCAGGAGCAGCTTGCCCCAGAACTTCGTCATCCTCAGGTACTTGTCGTCGCCGGTGCGCACCCATGCGGTCTGCATGCCCGCGACGAGCAGCGACAGGCCGATCGTCAGCGGCACCATCAAGAAGTGGTAGACCGTGGTGATGCCGAACTGCCACCGCGCGAGATTGAGTACGTCCACTCCAGTCCCTCCAGGTGTCCGTCCCGCGCGGCCGGGCGGGCAGCCGGGTCCCCGGCTGCCCGGCGACCACGCGCGGGAAGGGTGAACGCAACCGCCGCGTCGGATCGGTCGGCGGGCGGCACGCTCGTGGTGGTCACATCGCGAACGTAGGTGCGCGGTGATCGACTTCGGCAGGTCCACAAGTCACCGCGCGGTAGGGACACCTGGCCGGGAATCCGCGCCGGAGCAGCGGAAACGTTGCTTCCGTCACGCTCGGGCGACTCCGCCGTTGCTGGCCGCGGCCCGGGGTGCCACCCTTGGGATGCGGGGTCGTGCGAGTGAAGGCGGGGCGCGATGAACGAGGACGTTCAACCGGACGTATCGCCTTCGGGCAGTGTCGTGCCGAAGGAGCTCCGGCTGGACGAGCTCATGCGCGAGGTCGCCGACCGGCTGCACGAGATCATGCACACCCGCGACGCGCTGAAGTCGCTGCTCGACGCGGTCGTGGCGATCGGCACCGGGCTGGACCTGGACGCGACGCTGCAGCGTATCGTGCGCGTCGCCACCGAGCTGGTGGATGCCCGCTACGGCGCGCTCGGCGTGCTCAACCCGGACGGCAACGGCCTGTCGGAGTTCGTCTTCGAGGGCATCACCCAGCAGGAGCGGGAACAGCTGGGCAACCCGCCGGAGGGCCACGGCCTGGTGGGGCTGCTGATCAAGGACCCCAAGCCGATGCGGCTGAAGGACCTGACCAAGCATCCCGCGTCGGTCGGCTTCCCGCCCGGGCATCCGCCGATGTACAGCTTCCTCGGGGTGCCGATCCGGGTCCGTGACGAGGTCTTCGGCAACCTCTATCTGACCGAGAAGCGCGGCGGGTCGGAGTTCACCGACGACGACGAGGCGATCATCCAAGCGCTGGCGTCCGCCGCGGGCGTGGCGATCGAGAACGCCCGGCTGTTCGCGCAGGCGCGGGACCAGGCGCGCTGGCTCAGCGCCAGTGCACGGGTGAACGCTCAGCTGCTCGGCGGGGCGTCGGAGAACGAGTCGCTGACCTCGATCTGCCGCCTGGTGCTGGATTTGGCCTCGGCATGCTGCGTGGCGGTCCTGCTCGAGGACCCGGCGGACGTCGACTCGCTGGTGGTCCGTGCCGCGGCGGGACAGGACGCCGAGGGCATCGAGGGCACCATGCTGCCGAAGAAGACCCCGGTGGTGGCCGAGGTGCTGGCCAGCGGGGCGCCGCAGCTGACCGACGAGCTGGGCAAGTACCTGCCGGACGACCTGGCGCTGCCCGCCGGCCTGGCCGGGCCCGCGGCGGTGGTGGCGATCCACAACACCGCGCAGGCGAACGGGGTGCTGCTGGCGGGCAGGCAGAAGGGTGCGGAGACGTTCAGCCGCGACCAGGTGCAGGTGCTCGCCTCGTTCGCCGACCAGGCGTCGGTGGCCATGGAGCTGGCCGACAAGCAGCGGCAGCAGCGGATGCTCGACGTGCTGGCCGACCGTGACCGCATCGCCGCCGACCTGCACGACCACGTGATCCAGCGGCTGTACGCGGGCGGGATGCGGCTGCAGAGCATCCTGCCGCGGATCACCGACCCGGTGGCGCAGAGCAGGGCAGAGGCGTTGGTCGCCGAGCTCGACGAGACCATCAACGAGATCCGTACCGCCATCTTCGACCTGCACACCTCCGGTGATCAGCGTCGCCCCGGGCTGCGCCGCCGGGTGCTCGACGTGGTCACCGAGACCACCGGCGACACCGAGCTGAGCCCGTCGGTGCGCATTCACGGTGCGATCGAGACGGTGGTGCCGAAGGAGGTCGGCGAGCACGCCCTGGCGGTGCTGCGCGAAGCGCTGTCCAACGTCGTCCGGCACGCGAACGCGTCGGTCGTGTCGGTGACCGTGTCGGCCGACGATGCGCTGCTGGTGGAAGTGGTCGACGACGGTGACGGGATGGCCGAGGTGCCGCACCACCGCGGGCTGGCCAACATGCAGCGGCGTGCCGCGCACTGCGGTGGCTCGCTGCAGATCACCAGCGAACCGGGCGCGGGCACGACCGTGTCCTGGCGCGTCCCGCTCCGGTGATCGGCGCGCCGGCGGCGCCCGGTGTGGCGGTGAGCCGAGTGGTCAGGTTCCCGGTTCGCGCCGTGGCGTGTCGAGCTCGGCGGCCATCGCGGCGAGCTGCGCGCGGCGCTGCAGGTCGAGCTTGCGCAAGATCTGCGACACGTAGTTCTTGACCGTCTTGTCCGACAGGAACATGCGCTGGCCGATCTGCTTGTTGGTCAGACCTTGGCTGATCAGATCGAACACCTCGCGCTCCTTGGCGGACAACTCGGCGAGCGGGTCGATCCGCCGGGAACGCATGCGCGCGCGCAGCGCGTCGACGTCACGCGGCTGGAGCAAGGACTTGCCTTCGCCGACCGCCCGCACCGATCCGATCAGGTCGACCCCGAGCACCTGCTTGAGCACGAAGCCGCTGGCTCCGGCCATGACCGCGTCGAGCAACGCGTCGTCGTCGGTGTAGGAGGTCAGCATCAGGCACTTCAGCTGGGGTATCCGGTTGCGCAGCTCGCGGCACAACTCGACCCCGTTGCCGTCCGGCAACCGCACGTCGAGGATTGCCACGTCGGCGTCCGCTGGGACGGTGGCCAGCGCGTCGGCCACCGAACCCGCCTCCCCGACGATGTGCAGATCGGGATGGTCGGCGAACAGCTCCCTGATTCCTCGCCGCACGATCTCGTGATCGTCGACAAGAAACACCCGGGTCATGCCCACCTCCCGTGCGCGGTCCATTGCCACACAGGCGACGGTATGCCGCGCGGCTCGCCATGACCAGCCCGAAGGGCCCCGACCGGAAGGGCCTTTCGGACGTTGTCCGCACCGGGGCCGAGCCGACGGCATAGAAAGGTGGCCCGACGGGTGACCGCGCGACGCGCGGAAGCCGCCGCAGCCGGCGGGTAGGCTCGGCGGTGACCAAGGGGGCGGGCGCAGGAGGCGGGAAGATGATCGAAGTCTTCGTGGTGGACGATCACGAGATCGCCCGGCTCGGCGTCGCGAGCCTGCTCGAGGAACAGCCGGACATGACGGTGACCGGGCAGGCCTCGACCGCCAGGCAGGCACTGGCCCGGATCCCGGCACTGCGGCCGGACGTCGCGGTGCTGGACGTGCGGCTGCCCGACGGGGACGGGGTCGAGCTGTGCCGCGAGCTGCGCGGCAAGCTGCCCGAGCTGAAATGCCTGATGCTGACCTCGTCCACGGACGAGCAGGCGATGCTGGAAGCGGTACTCGCCGGGGCCGCCGGGTACGTCGTCAAGGACATCCGCTCGGCACGGCTGGTGGAGGCGATCCGGCTGGTGGCCGCGGGACAGTCGCTGCTCGACGCGAGGGCGTCGGCCGTGCTGTTGCGCAGGCTGCGCGGGGACGATGCGGACGCCGGTCCGCTGAAGGACTTGTCCGACCGGGAACGCGAACTGCTCGAGCTGATCGGCGAGGGCCTGACCAACCGTCAGATCGCCGAACGCATGTACCTGGCCGAGAAGACGGTGAAGAACTACGTCTCGCGCCTGCTGGCCAAATTGGGCATGCGGGGACGTGCCCAGCTGGCGGCACTCGCGGTGCGGCAGCGCGGCGCCGCGGGCAAGCCGCCGCCCGGGCTCGGCTGACCCGGCGCGCGGCGACATCACGACATCAGACCCCATGATCACGGGCCGATCGGCCGGGCCCGAAGGCCCGGTGCCGGGTGCACACTTGCGGTGACGCACCCATCAACGCACGTCAGGACGGTGAACGATGACGCAGCTTGCGATCGCGGTGACCTTCGTGTGGCTGGGCATGGTGCTGGCGATCTCCTTCCTGGAGGCGCCGCTGAAGTTCCGGGCGCCGGGCATCACTGTGCCGCTGGGCCTGGGCATCGGCCGGATCGTCTTCCGCGCCTTGAACACGGTCGAGGTCGTGCTGGCCGTGGTGCTGGTGGTGGCTGCGATCGTGGCCGGGATCACCGGGCTCGAGCTGGCGCTCGGTGTCGTGGTGATCGCCATCCTGGCCGTCCAGCTGCTCGGCGTCCGTCCGCGCCTGACGCGCCGTTCCGACCAGGTCCTGTCGGGCAAGTCCGACGGCTCGCAGCGGTCCCGCACCCACTACGTGTACGTCGCGTTCGAGGTGGCCAAGGTCGCCGGGCTCATCGCGCTGGGCGCCGCCCTGCTGGCCTGAGCCGCTCCGCCGGCCCCGTCACGAAGCTTGCGCCGAGTCCGGCACCGAACGCAGCCGGTCACCTACGTGGCGTGTATCTCAAACCATCGTGGGACACCCGTGCTAGGCCGAACAGCCCAGCCGACTGCTCTGAACGGGGTAGCGTGGCCACGCTACCCCGTTCGGCACGGCAAGGGAGTTCGGACTCCATGGCTTCGGCAGTCAGACAGCGCAAGCGGCCCGGGCGCGGCGAAGGGGTGATCGCCGATCTGCGCGACATCGCCCTGCGCAGCGCTCCCGCGCTTCTGCTGGTCATCCTCGGCGAGTTCGTGCTTCCCCGGCGGCAGCCGGTGTGGTCGAGCACGTTGATCCGGGCGCTGGGCGAATGCGGCGTGGAAGCGGTCGCGGCGCGCAAAGCCATCCAGCGCACGGCCGAGCGCGGCACCATCACCGACGTCCGGCACGGTCGCAAAGTGCGCTGGATGCTCACCGGCACCGGGACCACCATGATCACCAAGGGGGCCGAGCGGGTGCTCGGCTTCACCGGCGAGACCAGGGAATGGGACGGCACGTGGCTGATCGTGAACACCACCGTGCCCGAGTCCCATCGCAATCTCCGCTACCACCTGCGCACCAGGCTCACCTGGGCGGGCATGGGATCCCCGGCGCCAGGGACATGGATCAGCCCGCACGCCGCGCGGGCCGACGAGGTGGCCGGCATCATCACCGGCCTGGGACTGGCCGACTGGTCCATGTCCTACGTCGGCCGGTTCGGCCCGGTCGGGGACGAACGCCGCACCGTACAGCGCGCGTGGGACCTGGAGGATCTGCACCGCCACTACGCCGAGTTCCTGCAGCAGTTCCGGCTGGCCGCGGTCGACGACGAGGCGTCGGCCTTCCGGCAGCAGGTCGAACTCGTCCAGGCGTATCGGCGGTTCCCCTACCTCGATCCTGCCCTGCCCGCGGCGTTGACGTCCGGGGGATGGATCGGCGTGGAAGCGGCGAAGTTGTTCCACAGCAAACGCAGCGAGTGGTCGGAGCAGGCGCACCGCTACTGGGAGCGGTTGTGCGCGGAAACCGAAGGCGGCTAGCCCGCAGCCGGCGGGCGGGCGACGGGTGCGTCGGTCGCCCGCCGGTTCCGATAGCCTGCGGGCATGGCGGGTGCATCAGCCGAGCACACGAGCGGGCCGGCCGTTCTGGTGATCCAGCCCGACGACATCGTCGGCATTGCGCGGTTCGGACGGTGGCTGGCCGATGCCGGGGTGGAGTGCCGGATCGTCCGGCCCTATGCGGGCGAGCCGGTGCCCGACCGGATGGCCGAGCACGGCCTGCTGATCCTGGGCGGGCGCATGAGCGCCAACGACGACCACGACCATCCCTGGCTGTCCGACGTCCGGAAGCTGCTCCGGCACGCGGTGGAGTCGTCGACTCCGACACTGGGCATATGCCTGGGCGGGCAGCTGCTCGCGCGCGCCATGGGTGGCACGGTCGAACGCGGCGACCGCGGCATGGAAACCGGTGTGGTGCGGGTGCGGTGGCGGCCCGAGGCGGATGTCGACCCACTGGTCACCGGCTTGCCGTCGCCGCTGACCGCGGTGTCGTCACACCGCGACATGGTCGCCGTGCTCCCGCCGGGCGCCAGCTGGCTCGGCAGCAGCGAGATGTATCCGCACCAGGCGTTCCGGGTGGGCGCCCGGGCCTGGGGTGTGCAGTTCCACCCGGAGGCGTCGATCGACGACTACCGGCGCTGGCGGGCGGTCAGCACGGCCTCGGACCCGGAGACGCTGGAGCGGATGCGCGTCGGGGAGCGTGAGCTCGAGCGGCTGGACGCCCAAGTCGCGGCGCACTGCAGGCAGCTGGCGGCCCGGTTCGGCGAGCACGTATGCGCGCGGTGGAGGCAACGAGCCGCGGCGCAGGCGTCATCGCTGCGAGGTCACGGCCGGTGATGCCCAGGGGCCTGTAGGGGGCGGTTGGCCGCGTCCGTCCCCGTCACGACATCGCGGGCGGTGTCAGGCCGATCTCAAGGGCGGCGAGCCGCCCACGCCATCCGCTCGGCCCAGACGGCCAGGTCCGGTCGGTGGCACACGCAGCGCGGGCTGTCCTGATCGACCAGGTCGTCGAGTGCAGCAAGATCTTCGGCCGGCACGAGGCCGGTCACTGCTTGCCGCAGGCGCCGCAGGCTCATGAGCGCGTACGCGCCCACCGCTGGGCGGCCGGCTCCGCTGACCTCGATCGTCAGCGATGTGGTGTCCTCGACGCGGAATCCCGCCGAGGTGAGCTTGGCCGCCCAGTCGGCGCCGATGTGGGGAAGCCGCTCCGCCTGCCGGTGCTGGTGCGCGGCGTGGCATCGCTGCTCCAGGCCCGGACGGAACTCCGGGCCGTCCGGCGGCAGGAAGCGGGCGAAGCGGGTCAGTTCGACGACCGCGAGCAGCCCGCCGGGGGTGAGCATCCGGTACGCCTCGGCCAGGGCTCGGTCCGGATCCGCCAGGTGGTGCAGCGCGTTCGCCACCCACACCAGGTCAGCCGGGCCGATGTCCGGCCACACCGCGTCGAGGTCGGCTTGCACCAGGCGGACCCGGGAAGCCACGCCACGGACGTCGGCTGTGCGCTGCAGGTGGGAGAGGTGGTCCTCCGCGGAGTCCACGGCGATGACACGGGCATCGGGGAATCGAGCCAGCAGCGCGAATGTCCCGGCGCCGGTGCCGCAGCCGAGGTCGACGATCGTGCGCGGGGGAGTGGACACGGGTAGCCACGCGGCGATCTTCGCGGTGTGGTCGGCGAAGATCTCGGCTTGCAGGGCAAGCATCTCGGCCGAGGGGTCGGCATGGCCGGAGTGGTGGGCGTCGTGCGTGCCGTGCATGCGTTGCACGGTAGTCGCGGCAGTGCCTCGCGTACGTGGCGTCCGCGGCAAGCGAACTCAACGCGGCGTGATCCACCCCGGCGTGGTGGCTCGGCGATCGCGGCGGTCTCGCCCCGGCCCGGCCACAATGTCATCCGTGGTCATTCGTGGTCATCCGTGGTCATCCGTGGGGATTCGCCGCGGTTGCTGACCTAGGGATGCTCCTTGAGCAGAGCGGCAGCTTCGTCGGTCGCCACCACGGAGCCGAAGTAGCGCATGATGTCCTCCAGTGAAGCCCGCTCGAGATGCTGCCGATCGGAGTTGGTCGCTTCGCGGGGAACCACCACGGCGAAGCCGTGCGCGAATCCGTCCTGGCAGGTGGCGCGGACGCACACGTTGGTCTCCACTCCGGCCACCACGATGCGCTCGATCCGCTGCTCGTGCAGGGTCAGTGCCAGGTCGGTGGCGAAGAAGCCCGAGTACCGCCGCTTCGGCACCACCAGCTCACCCGGCCGGTCGACGGGGTGAAACCCGGGGTGGAAATCGGCTTCGAACGATCCGGCCAGGCAGTGCACCGGAATCTTCGGCTGTTCGGCGTCCGGCACGTTCGGCCGGTGCCGTTCGACCGTGTGCACGACGACGGCGCCCGCGTCGCGGGCGGTCGCCAACAAGTGCGTGAGCGGCTCGACCGCCTCCCGCACACGCGGGTAGTAGTGCGGCCCTGCGGGGTCGAAGAAGGCGTTGATGACGTCGACGAGGATGAGAGCCGTCTTGCTCATGCCTGGGCGCCCTCCGCAGTCGGGTCGTGGCCTGCTTGTCCCTGCCGCGGCAGGCGTCGTTGCCCGTACGTCGGCACCTACCAGGTGTACCGCGTGAAAGGCCGCAGCCCAGCACCGGCCAGGTGATCAGCCGAGGGCAAGGGGCCCGTCCGCGGAAGATCAGTTCGGCGGGGAGCGGGTCGCGGAAGATCGTGCTACGCGCGCTGCATCGCCAGCCACGCGGAGACGCGGTCGACGATGTCGTCGACGGGAAGGTCGAAGCGAAGCGTGATCCCGGCTTCGTCGGCGGCCAGCGGCTCCAGCGTCGCTTGCTGGGAGTCCACCAGCTCCGCTGGCATGAAGTGGTTCGTACGCCGCCGCACCCGTTCCCGGGCGATCTCGATGTCGCCGACCAGGTGCACGAACACGGTGGTGGGCGACGAGTCGCGCAGAACGTCGCGGTAGGCGCGGCGAAGTGCCGAACAGGCGACGACCGCACCGGCCTCGTGGCGCGCCAGCCAGGCACCGATCCGGTGCAGCCACGGCATCCGGTCGCTGTCGGTGAGCGGGGTGCCACCGGCCATCCTCGCTTTGGCCTGCGGGCTGTGGAAATCGTCGCCGTCCGCGAACGGCACAGCCAACCGGTCGGCGAGCGCCCGGCCGACGGTCGACTTGCCGGAACCGGTAATGCCCATGATCACCACCACGGGTGCCGATCGGCTGGGCATTACTGGTTCTCCCTCCGTCGCGGACGGCTCGACGCTATCCGACGACGGCGGGGTCCGGTCGTTCGCCCGCTGAGACGAAGGCCCTGCGACGAGGCCTGGTCAGCGGGCGAGAAGCGTCATGCCTCCGGGTGGTCGGCGTCCCCGGGCGCGGCCTGCGTGCCGAGCACGAAGCTGGCCTGGCCTTGCTCGTCGACGGTGGCGTCGAGCACCTTGTCGTCGAGCATCATCGCGGCCTGCGGGTCCAAGAAGACCCGGGCCCCCGAGCTGTCCACCAGCTGGTCGTCCGCCTCAGGCGCTGCCGCGATCTCGACGTGCAGCCCCGGAGCAGGCGCGTCCGGGTGCGACGAAATGCGCAGGCCTGCGCCTTCCTCGCCCACCGCGCTGGTGAGGTTGTTGACCACGGCGACGGCGGTCGGCGTGAGTACGAGCATGTGTTCCTCCTGCTTCGGTTTCGTGGAGTCCGCCAGGGTAGCCGGGGCCGGGCGGGTTCGCTCGTTCTGTGACGAGGCGGGTGTCACCCGGACACCTGCCCGGCGGTCTCCGACACCGGATGCCCAGGACGCGCACAGCTGAAACGTGGCGACGGCAGCCGTCGGGGCCGGACGTCGGGGTGATACTCGAAGTGCCACCACTCGTTGTCGTACATCCGGTACAGACCGTGTTTGCCGCCGTGCCGGTCCAGCCAGTGAGCTCCGGCCGGTGGCCGGACGTCGACGGCGATGCCGCGGACGTGCGCGGACTCGTCCGGCGGGAGGACGCGGGTGCGGGCGGCCCACGCCGAGCCGGTCCGGTGGACCTCGCGCCGGAACAGCAGGCGTTGCTGGTCCAGGTCCCGGTATCCGGAGGTCACGCCGATCAGGACGCCGTGCCGCCACAACGCCTCACTACGCGCCGCCTCCAGCGCCTGCCTGGTCCGCGGCGTCAGGCCGTGCAGGGACTCGGTGGGGAACCGCAGCGCCAGCGCCCAGTTCGCCGCCACCCGCAACGGGTGGCCGGGGCTGCGCAGCGCGGCGACCGGCACCAGGAGCACGGCCAGGGCGTAGGTGAGCACCGCGAACAGTCGTTGCCGGGCAATGGAGCGAGCGGCCAGAACGTGTGATTCGGTCATGGTGCCCACGCTCGGCCACCGATGTCCGGTCGCTGCGTCCGTCGAGTGATCACGCCGCATCGGATGTGTCATCATTCGGCACGTTGGCCCGACATTCCGCCCAAATCAGACGTATTGCCGTGAACGGCGAGGCGGTCGCGGCAGTGTCGTGCGGTGAGGAGTCGTGCGGTGAGGAGTCGTGCGGTGAGGACGCCTGCAGGAGCGGTTCCCGGCCGGTGCGCAGTTGTGACAAGACGATGACATTCCTCGCACCGAACACGGACATCGCGCAGCGAAGATCGAGATGTGCTGACCGAAACCGCAACTGCCGTGACCACACCGTTGAAGCAGCCGCTGTCCCGGCCGAGCTGGTGGGGTGCCCTGTGCGGGGCGATCGGCTGCGCGGTGGGGGTGGCGCTGATCTGCGTGGCGTTCGTGCGCACTCCTCTGGGGCAACACGTGGACGACGCGCTGATGCCCGAAGCGGCGCGTGGCGGCTATTACGCGGGAACGTCGGATGCCTACCAGGCAGCCAGGAGTGTCCTTCGCCTGGTGGGCAATCCCGTGCACATAGCGATCTTCGTCGCCGTTCTGGTGGTCGCGGGCCTGCTGGCCCGCCGGGTCGTCGCGGCGGTGGCGGGAGTGGGAGTGCTGTTCGGGTCGATCGGGGCCGCGCGGGTGCTGAAGGCGGAGATCGTCCGGCCGGACTTCGACGTGATCGGCACGTCTGCTCACAACAGTTTCCCCAGCGGGCACGTGGCGGCCGCGGCGGGGATGGTGTTCGCGGTGGCGTTGCTGATCCGTGCGGGGCACCGTCGGTGGATGCTGCTGCCCGGGGTGATCGTGTGCGCGGTGGTCACCGTGGCGACGATGGTGGCGGGATGGCACCGGCTGTCCGACGGCCTCGGGGCCGTTCTGGTGGCGGGCACGCTGTACTTCGTGGCGGTTGCCGTCGATCGGGTGATCAACCAGGACCTGGCTGACCTGCGATAGTGGGGGCCATGTCGCGCGTACTGCTGATCGAGGACGACGAGGCCGTACGAGACGGGTTGACCCTGGCGCTGGAGCGGCAGGGTCACAGCGTGGACGCGTTCGACAACGGTGAGCAAGCGCTGGCACGTCTTGGCGCGGTGCAGCCGGAAGTCGTGGTGCTCGACTTGATGCTGCCCGGCATGGACGGCTTCGAGGTGTGCCGCCGCATTCGCGCCGACGGCAACCTGCCGATCATCATGCTGACCGCCCGCAACGACGACATGGACGTCGTGGCGGGCCTGGAGGCGGGGGCGGACGACTACGTGGTCAAACCGGTCCAGCCACGCGTGCTGGAGGCCCGGATCAGGGCCGTGCTGCGCCGGGCGGTGAGCGAGCCGAAGCAGCCGCAGGGGGTGGAGGTGCACGGCGCGCTGACCATCGACCGGGTCGGCCTGGAGGTGAGCAAGAACGGCACGCCGATCGCGCTGGCGCCGACCGAGCTGCGGCTGCTGCTGGAGCTGTCCCGGGTCCCTCGGCGAGTGCTGAGCAGGCAGCAGCTGCTGGAATCCGTCTGGCAGCACGACTACCTGGGCGACTCCCGGCTGGTCGACGCGTGCGTGCAACGGCTGCGTGCCAAGATCGAGGACGACCCGGCCAAACCCGTCTACGTGCAGACCGTGCGTGGCTTCGGGTATCGCTTCGGACCTGTGTGACCACAGTGGATCGCGCACCCCAGCCGGATCCGGCCCGGCCACCGGGCCGGATGGGCCTGCGCACGCGTCTGTTGCTGGCGTTCGCCGCGTTGGCCGTTGTGACCACGACGATCACGGCCGGGGTGCTGTACTGGCGGGCCCGGTCGGCCGTCCTGCAGGCCACCCAGGACGCCGCAGCGACCGCGCTGACCGACCGGGTCAAGACGCTGCTGCCGCTGTCGTCGGTGCCGCCCCGCCGCGCCGACCTGGAGGAGCTGGTCGAGGGGCTGAGCGATCGCGGGTCCGGGGCGGTCGTGCTGTTCCGCGGCCAGCAGGCGTCGTCCGGAATGCACCCGCAGTCGCTGCCCGCCGAGCTGCGGTCGGCGGTGCGCTCCGGGCGCGTGGTGTGGCAGCGGGTGATGTGGGGGGACACCCCGACGCTGCTGGTCGGAACCGAGCTCCGGATCGGAACCGGGATGGGGGACAGCGTGCCGAGCGGGCTCGAGGTCTACCTGGCGCGGGATCTGCTGGCCGAACGGGATTCGATCGAGGAGCTCACCTGGTGGGCGGGGGCGGTCGGCGCCGGGTCGCTCGGGCTGGCAGCGGCACTGGCCTGGGTGGCGGCCAGGGGGGTGCTGCGCCCGGTGCGTGAGCTCAGGCACGCTGCCCGGCGTCTCGGCGAAGGCGACCTGAGTGCCCGCGTCACCGTGCGCGGCGCCGACGAACTGGCCGAGGTGGGACGCACCTTCAACGCCACCGCCCAGGTGCTGGAGCACCAGGTCAACGAGCTGCGCCGGATGGAGGCCGACGCCCGGCGGTTCGTCGCCGACGTCTCGCACGAGCTGCGGACCCCGCTGGCCGCGATGACCGCGGTGACCGACGTGCTGGACGAGGAAGCCGGCGACCTGCCCGGAGACGCCGGGCGGGCCGCCCGGCTGGTCAGCAGCGAAACGGCCAACCTCACCCGCCTGGTCAACGACCTGATCGAGGTGACTCGCTTCGATTCCGGGTCGGCGGCGTTGGCGCTGGACGATGTGGACGTCGCCGCCATCATCCGGGCGTGCTTGCGCTCGCGCGGGTGGCTGGACCAGGTCGAAGCCGACCTTCCCGAGGGCATCACCGCGCGGCTGGACCCTCGACGGCTGGATGTCATCGTGGCCAACCTGGTCGGGAATGCGCTGCGGCACGGCGAGCCTCCGGTGACGGTCCGGCTGACCGCCGACGAGGCGTGGGTGATGGTGGACGTCGAGGACAGCGGTCCCGGCATGGACGACGCCGTCCTGCCGCACGTGTTCGACCGGTTCTTCAAAGCCGACACCGCCCGCAGCCGATCCCAAGGCAGCGGGCTGGGCCTGGCGATCGCCTGGGAGAACGCCCGCCTGCACCGGAAAGGCGACCGGGTCGGCACGTTGACGGCGGCCAACCGGCCTGGCGGGGGCGCGGTGTTCACGCTGGCGCTGCCCCGCTACGGCGAGGGAACGGGGGAGAAGCGGTGAAGCGGGCCGTTGTCGGCTGCGTGCTGCTGTTGGTGACCGCGTGCGGGGTACGGCCCAGCGGGGTGATCGCCGGGGGTGCCGCGCCGGAGGGCCCGATCCTGGCGCCGGTGGTGTTCTTTCTGGTCGGCGACTCGCTGGCGCCCGCCGTCCGGCGCTCGGAGGGCGTCGATTCCCTGCTCGGTTGGCTCACGGCCGGGCCCACGATGCGGGAACGCCAGGAAGGGCTGCGCAGTGAAGTGCCGTCCGGTGTCACGCTGCGCGAGGAGGTGCGGGACGGCCGGCGGGTGATCACCGCATCGGTCGATCCGCGCACTCTGTCGCCGCTGGCGCTCGAGCAGATCGTGTGCACCGTGGCGTTCGCCGTCGACGGCGCCGGGCCGGTGATCATCGCCGGCGAGTCCGTCACCTTGCCGCCGCGCTGGTGCGGCGACCAGCGCTCCCGGCCCGCGGAGGAACTCCCCACGGGCCGGGTGGCGCCACGATGACGTCGGCCGGCGCGGTTGGTGCCGGCCGAGGACGGCTCATCGCCCGAAGACCTCGATCAGCGTCTGGACGTGCTGCGGCTCGACCGCCTTCAACATCGTCACGCCGAGGTCGCTGTAGGTGCGCAGCGGGCTGACGTAGTGCTTGCCGTCGACCTCGACGGTGACCACGCCGAGGCTCTTGGTGTAGAGGTTCTGCACGATCTGTGCCACCGCATCGCTCGCCTGCGGCGGCATGCCCTCCAGCTCGGCGCGGATCATCCGGCCGAGGTCGTCGGCGCACATGCCCTGCTGCCTGCCGTTCTGGATCACGGTGTAGCAGTCGCCGTCCTTGACCAGGCCCACCTGCTGCGGGCCGCTGCCGGTCTGCACGGTGATCTCGAGTTTCCGCAGCGTCAGCCGGGTGCCGCCGGTGACCTCCTCTTCGTCGGTCTCCAGCGTGGTCACGTCGAACGGCAACGGAGCCTGCCCGGGCGGGCCCGCCTCCTCGACCAGCAGCTGGCCGACGTCGTGCAGCACCGCCATCTCGTCCGGCGGCAGGATCTCGATGACCTTCTGCACGTCCTTGGTGCGGATCGCGTCGATCAGCTTCATCAGGGCGGCGTTCGGCGAGTCGGCGCCGACGGCCGGGATGGGGTTGGCCGGCCACTCCTTGCCCGCGTCCTGCACCGCGTAGTAGGCAGCGGTGTAGAACAGGCTCGGGTACCACTTGCCGTCGACGTTGACCGTCGCGATGTAGAGCGGTTGGCCGCTCCGCTTGACCGCTTCGCCGATGTCGACCGTCTGGTCGATGTTTTCCTTGGCCAGCTCGGCCCGAGCGGCCGGGGTGATGACGGCGTCCTTGAACGACTTGGCCAGCGGGACGTCGTCGAAGTTGCTGCTCACCCGCAGCGTGCCGTCGACCAGCGCGGCCATCGTCAGACGATCGTTGATCTTCTTGGCCCGGCTGTCGTCGAACACCAGCTCCTCGGTCTCCTCGATGGTGACGCCGGAGACGTCCTCCGGGTCGGCGCTGGAGTCGAGCACCTGGATCCGCTTCAGCTCGTTGACGTAGTCGGTGACCATGTCGGACAGCACCGCGGCCTCGGCGGGCGCGAGCGAGTCCATCATCCCGACGACGTCACCCTGCTGCATCGCGGCGAGCATGGTGTGGGCCGCCTCGCCCGGCGAATCCGCGCCGGAGTCGCCACCGCTGAGCGACAGGGCGATCCAGGTCGCCACGCCACCCAGCACGGCGACCAGCGCCACGACCAGCCCGATGATCAGGCCGCGCTTGCTCTTGCGCTGCTGCGGGCCCTGAGGTCCGCCCGGCTGCCCGCCGGGTGGCACCTGCTGGTACTGGCCCTGCCCCTGGTACTGCTGCTGGGGGAACTGTGCGGTGGGCTGGTACTGCCCGCCCTGCGGGGGCTGGCCGCCCGCCTGCCACTGCTGCTGGGGCTGCTGCCACTGCTGCTGAGGCTGCCAGTTCTGCCCTGGTGGTGTCGGCTGGCCCGGCCCTGACTGCTGCTGCCACTGGGGATTGTTGGCCGGGTCGTTCGGGTTCCCCTGTCCTGGATACGTCATCCGGAGGTCCTCTCCTCGAGCCGCGGGCTGCCCGGGGCTGGTGATGTGCTCGGGATCAAGCGATGCCGGACGGGCGGCCTCCCCGCCGTCCGAGCAGCGCTCCGACGGAGCCGACGAGGGCGACCGCCGCACCGATGCAGGTGGTCAGCGGGCCGGTGCCGACGACGGCGACGGCACCGGAACCGCCTGACCCTAGGACGTATGTCGCCAGAGCGACGGTTCCCGCTAGCAGGGAGACGATTATCGCCGATGCGGCGGCCGACCGGAGCAAGCCGAGGGTGAACAGGCCGACGCAGATCACACAGACGAGTGGAATCGCCACCCAGCACGCGAACATCACGTCGAGTATCGGGTACGCCCGCGAGCCGAGTCGTTCCGCAATGCCCGCGATTTCGAAGCTGGAGCGCACCACCAGGCCCGAGCGCACCCACGGCAGGAAACCGCCGATACCGACCGCGAGCAGGCCCGCGATCGCGACGATCGCGCTGACCAGCGCTGCCGGCGGATATCTCGACGTCAACACGGCTGGTACTGACCTCCCATGAAGGCGACGGCGGACCCGGGACCCGCAACGACAGTAGCCGGACCGCGGCCCGCCGTACCGGGGCACGCCGTGCCTGCCGACGGTGCCCGTCGTGTCCCTGCCGATGACGTGCTGTGACGAATGTGCTCGGTCGTCCGCGCGTGACAAGTGGTGCCAATGGGCCGGATGTGGCACAGTCAGCCTACTGAGGCAGGCGGTACACGCGGGTGGAGGGCCGTGTACCGCCGACGGGAGGTGGAGACCGTGACCACGCAGTCGTCCACGCACGCTCGGGGGCGTAGGTGGCTCGCCGCACTGGCGGTGGGGGTCGTGCTGGCCGCCGGTCATCCGGCGGTGGGGCAGGCCGTGCCGCCACCTCCGCCGAATCCCAGCGACGAGGAGCTGAAGAGCAGCCGCTGGCAGGCGCGCAAACGGGCCGGTGAGGTCGGTGAGCTGACCAACCGGCTGGCGTGGGCGACGGCGCGACTGAACCGGCTGCGGGACGAGGTCGCGCGGAAGCAGGAACTGGCCAACAAGGCCAGGGTCGACGCGCAGCGGGCCAAGGAGAAGGCGGCGGAGGCCAAGCGGGAGGCGAAGAACGCGCGCAACGCGTCCCGTGCGGCGGCCAGGAAGCTCGCCATGGCCGAGCAGGCCAAGGACGAGTTCGTCGCGGGCAGCTACCGCCAGGGCAGCACCATCGGCGGGCTGTCGGCCTACCTCTCCTCGGACAATCCGGGGGAGGTGCTGGCGCGCGCCCAGGTGCTCTCTGCGGTCAGCGCCAGCCAGCTGGACGCCATCGAGAAGCTGAAGAAGGCCCGCATCGCCAAGGCGAATGCGGACGCCGCGGCGCGCAAGGCGCTGCAGGTGGCCGAGCAGCGGAAAGCCGAGGCCGAGGAAGCCGAACGTGCCGCGCAGGCGGCCTTCACCGAGGCCGTCGAGGCCCGCAAGTCGCAGTACTCCCGCACCGCCGAGCTGCAGGCGGAAAAGCAGCGGGTGGCCACATTGCTGTGGCGCGCCCAGCAGAAGGTCCGCGGGCTGGAGAACCAGCGGCAGCGCTACGAGGAGTGGCTGGCAGCCAAGCGCCGCGAGGAACAGTTGAAGGCGCGGCAGGCGGCGCTCAACGCTGCGGGCAACGGCGGCGGTGCAGTCCCGTCCGGCTCGTCGAAGTCGTCGAACGCCCTCATCGAGGAGGTCGTCGCCAGGGCAATGTCGCAAATCGGCGTGCCGTACGCATGGGGCGGTGGCAATGCCAACGGGCCGACCTACGGCATCCGCGACGGCGGCATCGCGGACGCCTACGGCGACTACAAGAAGATCGGGTTCGACTGCTCGGGCTTGATGATCTATGCGTTCGCCAAGGTGAAGCCGCTGCCGCACTACAGCGGCTACCAGTACCACGCGGGCAGGCACGTGCCGCTGTCCCAGGCCCGGCGCGGCGACATGCTGTTCTGGGGCAGGAACGGCATCCACCACGTGGCGCTGTACCTGGGCAACGGGCAGATGATCGAAGCGCCGCAGTCGGGCATGCACGTCAGGGTCACTTCGGTGCGCTACGACGACATCCTCCCGTACGCGACGCGGTTGATCGAGTAGCCCGGCCCGGCGCGGCCGGCCGGGCACGGATACTGGGGGCATGGCTGACCGGCCGCTGCACGCGGTGATCCTGGCCGGTGGCGCAGCGAGGCGCATGTCCGGCACGGACAAGCTCATGCTGCAGGTGGGCGGTAGGACGTTGCTGGAACACGTCGTCGCGTCGGTGCGAGCGGCGGCGGAGATCGTGGTGGTCGGCCCTCAGCGCCCCGCTGTGCCGGACGTGCGCTGGACCAGCGAGGAACCCGCAGGCGGCGGTCCGGTCGCCGGGTTGGCCGCCGGGCTCGCCGCGCTTCCCCGGCCGGCGGGCGCGCACGTCGCCGTGCTGGCCGCTGACCTGCCCGGGCTCCGCGCCGACACGATCGAGCGGTTGCGGGCGGCGCTGGACGCGAACGAACACGCCGACGGAGCGGTATTGGTCGACGAGAGCGGCCGGCGGCAGTGGCTGACCGGCGTGTGGCACGGGTCCGCCCTGCTGGCGGCGGTGCCCGGCGACCCGGCCGGGCGCTCGGTGCGGGCCACGCTCGGGCCATTGCGGGTGGTGGACGTGGCGGCGCGGGCCGGCGAAGCGGCCGATGTCGACACGCCGGACGACCTGATCCGGCTCCGGCGCCGGTGATGTGCTTTCACAGCGGTCACACCGGTGATCGCGCACCCTGGACGATGCAGCGGTGGACAAGGAGGCAGTAGTGATCGATCCCGGCCAGTCGTCCGACGAGCGGCAGCCGACCCCCGCGCTGGACGCCGAGCAGCTCGAGCGCACGGTGTTCGAGGTCAAGCGGGTCATCGTCGGCCAGGACCGGCTGGTGGAACGCATGCTGGTCGGCCTGCTGGCCAAGGGGCACCTGCTGCTGGAGGGCGTGCCGGGCGTGGCCAAGACGCTGGCGGTGGAGACGTTCGCGCGGGTGGTCGGCGGCTCGTTCTCCCGCGTGCAGTTCACCCCGGACCTGGTGCCCGCCGACATCCTGGGCACCCGCATCTACCGTCAGGGCGAGGAGAAGTTCGACGTCGAGCTCGGCCCGGTGGTGGCCAACTTCGTGCTGGCCGACGAGATCAACCGCGCGCCGGCCAAGGTGCAGTCGGCGCTGCTGGAAGTGATGGCGGAGCGGCACGTGTCGATCGGGGGCAAGACGTTTCCGATGCCGGACCCGTTCCTGGTGCTGGCCACGCAGAACCCGATCGAGAACGAAGGCGTCTACCCGTTGCCGGAAGCGCAGCGGGACCGGTTCCTGTTCAAGATCGTGGTGGACTACCCGACGGCGGAAGAGGAACGCGAGATCATCTACCGGATGGGGGTGGAGCCGCCCACTCCGGCGCAGGTGCTCACCCCGGCGGAGCTGGTGCGCCTGCAGGGCGTGGCCTCCCGGGTGTTCGTGCACCATGCGCTCGTCGACTACACCGTGCGGTTGGTGATGGCCACCAGGACGCCTGCCGAGCACGGGCTGTCCGACTTGGCGGGCTGGGTGTCCTACGGTGCGTCGCCCCGGGCGAGCCTGGGCATCATCGCCGCCGCGCGGGCGCTGGCCCTGGTGCGCGGGCGCGACTACGTGCTCCCGCAGGACGTGGTCGACGTGGCTCCGGACGTGCTGCGGCACCGGCTGGTGCTGTCCTACGACGCGTTGGCTGACGGCGTGCCGCTGGACCACATCATCACGCGCGTGCTGCAGACGGTTCCGCTTCCCCAGGTGTCCGCACGGCCGCACGGCAACGGCGGGGCGAATGGCCCCGGGCAGCCGTTGCCCAGTCCCGCGGGACGGTAACGCGTCGTGGCTCGGCGAGGAGAGCATCCGTGGGCCCCGCCGGTGCTGCAGGGCGACCGGCTGGAGGCGGGGCTGCGCATGCTCGAGCTGGAGGTCAGGCGGCGCCTCGACGGGCTGTTGCAGGGCAACCACCTCGGCCTGGTGCCCGGCCCTGGTTCGGAACCGGGGGAGGCGCGGCCGTATCAGCCGGGTGACGACGTGCGCCGGATGGACTGGGCGGTGACCGCGCGCACGACCGTTCCGCACATCAGGGACACGGTGGCCGACCGGGAGCTGGAGACGTGGGTGGTCGCCGACCTGTCGGCCAGCCTGGATTTCGGGTCCGCGGTCTGCGAGAAGCGGGACTTGGTGGTGTGCGCCGTCGCGGCCATCGCGCACCTGACCGGGGGCGGCGGCAACCGGATCGGGGCGCTCATCGCCAACGGGGAGACGACCAAGCGCATCCCGGCGCGCGGTGGTTCGGCGCACGCCCGCGGCCTGGTCAAGGCGGTGGCCCAGACCCCGCGCGCCCCGGAGGGCACCAGAGGGGATCTGGCGAAGGCGATCGACCAGCTGCGCAGGCCGCCCCGCAGGCGTGGGCTGGCCGTGGTGATCTCCGACTTCCTGGGGGATCTGAGCTGGCAACGTCCGCTGCGGGCGCTGTCGCAGCGGCACGACCTGATCGGTGTGGAGATCGTCGACCCGCGGGACGTGGATCTGCCGGAAGTGGGCACCGTCGTGCTGTCCGATCCGGAGACGGGCAAGCAGCGGGAGGTGCACGCGTCCGCCCTGTTGCGCCGGGAGTTCGCGGCGGCGGCGCAGGAGCACCGGGACAAGGTCGCCAGTGGCTTGCGGCGAGCGGGTGCGGCGCATCTGGTGCTGCGCACCGACTCGGATTGGATCGCCGACGTGGTGCGGTTCGTCGTGGCACGCAAGAGACGCTGGTCAGGAGCGGTCCGATGAGCTTGTCCGACTTTTCCTCGCCAGGCTGGTTCCTGCTGCTCGTGGTGGTGGCAGCGCTCGTCGTGGGCTATGTGCTGGTGCAACGCAGGCGTCGCAAGCGGACCTTGCGGTTCGCCAACCTGGAGCTGCTGGAGAAGGCGGGCGCGAAGTCGCAAGGGCCGATCCGGCATCTGCCCGCCGCGCTGCTCACCGTGTCGCTGATCCTGTTGATCACCGCGATGGCAGGGCCGACCGCCGATCAGAAGGTCCCGCGCAACCGGGCGACGGTCATGCTGGTGATCGACGTGTCGCTGTCCATGGAAGCCGACGACGTCAAACCGACCCGGCTGGCCGCCGCCCAGGAGTCGGCGATCTCGTTCGTGCGCAACATGACACCCGGCATCAACCTCGGCTTGATCTCGTTCGCCGGCACGCCGAGCCTGCTGGTTCCTCCCACCACGGACCGGGAGAGCGCGGTCCGGGCGATCAAGAACCTCAAGCTGGCCGAGTCCACCGCGACCGGGGAGGGCATCTTCGCCGCGCTGGACGCGATCGAGGGGTTCTCCGCGGTCACCGGCGGGGCGTCCGGGCCGCCTCCTGCCCGGATCGTGCTGATGGCCGACGGCAAGCAGACCGTGCCGACGACGGACATGGACGACCCGCGCGGCGCCTACACCGCGGCGCGGGAGGCGAAGAAGGCGAACGTGCCGATCTCCACCATCTCGTTCGGGACCGAGCACGGCACGGTCGACATCGGCGGCCGCACCTTCGACGTCGAGGTGGACGACGAGGCGATGCGGCGGATCGCGGAGATCTCCGGCGGTCAGTTCTACAAGGCGGCGACCGGGGAGGAGCTCAAACGGGTCTACGCGGACCTGGGCGAGCAGATCGGCTACGAGATCAAGAAGGCGGATGCCAGCAGGCCGTGGTTGATGCTCGGCACGCTGCTGTTGATCGGGGCCGCGGGCTCGTCGCTGCTGATCGGCCAGCGCCTGCCGTAGGTGCCCGGCGGGCGGGTGGCCGCTGCTGTTGGTGGCGGACGGCGCCGTTGCCACCGTCGTGCCGGATGCCCCTGATCGAGCGCACGGACTGCGTGCAGCAGCGTGCCGTCAGGCAGAGCGCTGAACGGTCTCGTGCTCCTCGATGCGTACGAGGCCGGCATCGGGCACGCGGTACCCGACCCCGCGCACGGTGTCGATCAACTCCAGGTCGTCGCCGAGCTTGCGGCGCAACCGCCGGACGTGCACGTCGATGGTGCGAGAGCGATACGGTGCGGAGAGCTTCCACACCGCTGCCATGAGCGCGTCCCGGTCGTGCACCCGGCCGGGATTGCGGCAGAGGAAGAGCAGCAGGTCGTATTCCAGCCGCGTCAGCGGCACCTCCTGGCCGTCTCGCAGAACCCGGCGCTCGGCGGCGATGATGCGCACGCGTGGCTCGAGCTTGAGCCGCGTGGGCGGAGCGAACGAGGCCTCGGCGCCACCGGTGCCCCGGTCGCGCACGGTCAGCCTGGCGTTGCCCAGGGCCGCCACAGAGCGAATGGCCTGGGCGATCTGAGCCCCGACCAGGTCCGCGCGATCGGCGTCGATCGTCACCTGGACGACGACGGTCAGCGTGGCATTTGTGCTGCTCACACTCTGACACTGGCAGTGATCACCACAAGTGGAAAGATTTTCCATAATATGGAAACAGTTGGCAGGGCGGCTGGCGCTTACGACGCGGCAAATGTGTCGCAGAGATACCAGCCGTGTTGCCGGCGTGGACCCGGAGCTCTTCCATGCAGTGGTCGATTCCGCTCGCACCTGCCGGAACTGTCGGCCCACGGGCCACGAACGGCAAACGATCCGGTCGCGCACGTCGACGTGAGCAGGCGGGGTAGAACACCCGCGGGTGATGCGACGGGCGTAGTCGGCGCGCGACGAACAACTCCGGTGGCGGCGCTGCCACCGCGCCTACCCGAGCCATTGGAACAGCTCGAGGAGGGGTGTCTCCGTTCGAACGGGGCGGCGGTACCCGCGTGAACCACTCCGGCGGGCGGGTGCGGCCCGTCCGCGGGCGCAGCTGTGCCAGGATTGACCCGTGCCTGATCAGCGCCATCGCACCGGAGCCCAAGCCATCGAGCGCGCCATAGGCGTGCTTCGCTGCTTCGAGACGGCGACCGACCTGGGCATCACCGAGATCGCCCGCAAGCTGGGGCTCAGTATCAGCACGGCCCACCGGGTGACCAAGGCCCTGACCGAGGGCGGCCTGCTGGCCCAGGATCCGAAGACCGAGCGGTACCAGCTGGGGCCGACCCTGGTGGTGCTGGGCGACAAGGCGGCGCGGGGCCTGGGATACGAAGCGGCGTTGCCGTCGCTGCGGGCGCTGTCCACGGACACCGGGGAGTCGGTGAACCTGGGGATCCGTGCGGGCACGGACGTGCACGTGGTGCTGGACGTCGCCTCGCCGCAGCCGCTGCGGTTCTCCCAGCAGCCGGGGACCAGGGTTCCGCTGCACACGTCGGCGATGGGCAAGTGCCTGCTGGCGTTCGCCGGGGACATCGAGGCGGAGATCGCCGGGCTGGGTGAGCTGGCGCCGGTCACCGAGAAGACGATCACGGACCCGGAAACGCTGGCGGAGGAGCTGCGCCGGGTGCGCGATCGCGGGTGGGCGCTCAACGACGAGGAGCGGCATGCCGGGGTGCGCACCGTGGCCGTTCCGGTCATGGGATCAGACGGCCGGGTGGTGGCCGCCATCGCGGTGCAGGGCCCGACGGTCCGGATCACCGAGGACAAGATCAGCGCACTGGCCGAGCGGTTGCAGAGCGCTGCCGAGGAAGTCGGTCCGCTGCTGGTCGCCGCGCGGTAGCGTCGTCCGCCACCGACACCTGGGCCCGGACGATTCCCGGGACGGACTCGGCCAGGACACGGGCGATATGCCGGTCGATGGGATCGTCGAGCACGTCGGTGATGGTTGCGACCCCGTTGTGCACCGCCACCGTCCAGCGGCCACGGCCGCCGTAGCGCTCCAGCCGGCGGCGGATTTCCTGCCGTGCCGCGGTCTGGTCGACGTCGACGGTCCGGACGAGGTCGCGGCGGGTGATCACGCCGACCACCCGGGAGTTCTGTACGACCGGCAGGCACCGGACGCCGCGGTCGAGCATGGTGGTCACCAGATCGGCCAGATCGGTGTCCACCTCGGCGGCGACCGTGGCCGGGGACATCATGTCGGCGACCAGCCGGTCGTCCTGCCGAGCCGACTCGCTGGCCACAGCGGTCAGGTCGGCCACGGAGACCACGCCCACCAGCAGATCACCGCTGCCGACGACGGGCACCAGGGGAAACCCGGACTCGGCCGCGAGATGAGCGGCGGTACCGACCGGGGTGTCCCGGTGCACCGTCACTGCCGGGCTGGTCATGATGTCTCGTGCCCGCATGCCGCGCTCCCGAGTGCTGCCGACGCTGGACTCCGAAACGACGATGCCGATCGGAGCTCGACAGCGCTGGGGTCTTTGGTCCTCGCCGACGCCGACGGTGGTCACCGGTGGGCGTGGTGCGTGATCGTGGCTACCGGTCGCGGTCGGTCATGTCCCGCGCGGCTTCCTTGATCTTGCTCGCCGCGTCCTTCACGGCGTCCTTCGCCTTGGCGACACCGTGCTGGGTGCGGCCCTCGTTCTTCAGGTCGTCGTCGGTGGCTTTGCCGACGCCTTCCTTGGCTTTGCCCGCGACCTTGTCGATCTTGTCTCCGGCGGCCATCGTTCGTCCTTTCGTTGGATGGCATCGGCTACCCGGGATCGGCACGGCCGACACTTGCCCACCCGCGCGGCAGCGGCGCGGACCCCGGCCCAGGTCGCTCGCGGGATGGCACGGGATGGCCCGTCCCGCCGGTCAGAGCTCTTCCAACGTGATGATCCCGTCCTGGATGGCGCGCACGACCAGTGCGGCCTTGGTCGGTGCGGGACGGCCGACGTTGGCGTACTTCAGCCGCACGCGATCCAGGTAGGTGCCCACGGTGTTGGGGGTGATGCCGATGCGCCGGGCGACCGCCTGCTTCGACTCGCACTGGAACCACTCGATGAGCACTTCCTGCTCCCGGGCGGACAGCTGGGGCCGGTGCGACTTGGTGTCCGCGGCGAACGCTCCGGCCAGGGCCGGCGCGATGTACGGCCGGTCGTGTGCGGCGGCGATGGTGGCGTCCACCAGGTGCTGCTGTCCTTCCGCCTTGGTCAGGAAGGTGAACGCGCCCAGCTCCAGGCAGGTGAGCGCCACCTGCTCGTCCTCGCGCATGGTGTAGACGATGACCCGCCGTCCGGCGTCGGCCAGCCTGCGCAGATCGCCGTAGCACTCCGGATGGTCCGGGGCCAGCAGCAGATCGAGCACCACGACGTCGGCGTCCCGCCCCGGCGGGAGCCAGGCGGTCTGTGCGGTGCTGCCGGACGCCACGACGCGGATCGGCGGATCACTGGCGGCGTACCAGGCCTGAATGCCTGCGGCCACGGCCGGATGGTCGTCGATCACGGCGACAGTGATCTCTCGGCCGATCTCCCGGCCGCGGTCTCGGTCCGGGCCGTTCGGCCCGGTGCCTCCGGTGTCTCCGGTGGGGCCGTGGTCGATGTCCGTGCCGGTGGTCGAGCCGGTGTCGGCGGCCATGTTGCCTGGACCCACAGGGCACCTCCTTCGGTGTCGGTGCTGATGTCGACGTCCGGGTGCGACGGCGGCGGGCCCGCGGTGTGCACCGCGTCGTCGCAGTAACTGCTCAACCGGACGTGCGTTCCGGTGCGCAACACGGTGATGCGCGCGGAGGTCCGTGCGGTGAGCACGCCGTTGAGCACAGCTTGGATCAAGGTTCTGCGCACGTCCCGTGGGATGGCCAGCGGCTTGCCGCGCACCGCCAGGTGCACGGTCAGGCCGCGTCGCTCCGCCACGTCGATCGCTGCGCGAAGTTCGTGGATCAACGTGTCGTCTGCCGCGTCCCGCTCGGCGAACAACACCCGCATGCGGGCCGCCTCGATCGCGCACCGGGTGCGCGTTTCCTCGGAGTTCGGATCCAGCGTGCCGTCGGCGAGCCCGGTCAGCAGCGGAACCGCCTCCCGGCTGAGCTCGGCGTAGCGGCGGGTGTGGTCGGCATGGGTGTGCGCGGCGACGGCGGCCTCGCGCCGCATCGCCTCGTCGCGTTCGGCCAGCTGCGCGGCCTCGGTGGCGGAGCGCCGGATCAGCACCAGCGCGGCGGCGACGGCGAACTGGAACCCGGTCACGCCGACCGGGACGAGCCCGACGGCGGCCAGATCCTGCGCGCTGCCACCGTGTACTGCGACCAGGGCCATCAGCCACCCGGCGTGCGCGGCGAGCACGACACCGATGACCGGCAGGGGGAGGTCGAGCAGCAGCACGATCACGAACCAGCCGACCAGCCCGACGTACCAGTGGGTGCCGAGCAGAACCGGATCGTCCGGCACCGCAGGCGTGATCACGACACTGGCCGCGCCGATGGCCACCAGCCCCAGCCACCGCAGTGGCCCGGCGATCGGCCTGCCGGTGACCATCGACACCGACAACCCGGCACCGACGACGGCGAGCAACGCCCAGGCGGCGAACCCGCCCATCCCGCCGTCGGCGATCTGCTTGACACACGCCACGACGAGCTCGGTGAGCACCACGCACAGCAGACCGGCGCGATACCCGTCGAACATCCGCTCGTTGATGAACCTGGCCAGGTTGTTCGGTGGCCGCGCGGGAGCGTCCGACCCGGCGGCGTCGACCTCCCAGCGGATCGTCGTGCCTCGGCCGGGCGCCGACCGCACCGTGGCGGTCGCCCCGGCCATCGCGCAGCGGCCTTGAATCGAATCGGCGATCCCGCGATGCCGGGCGGGAAGCTGCGCGGGGTCGAACCCGCGGCCGTGGTCGACCAGCTCCACCCAGACGGTGTCACCCGTCCGGCCTGCGCGCAGCCGCGCGACATCGGTTCCGGCGTGCTGCGCGACGTTGACCACGGCTTCCCGCACCCCGTACAGGATGGCCGAGGCGGCGCGGGCGGAGGTGGGCAACGGGCCGGAGATGCCGGCCGCGAGCCGGACGCGATGGTCGAATTCCGCCTCGTGCAACATGTCCGCGAGATCGACCACGCCGGTGATCTCGGTGCGGCGGCGCAGCGCGTCCAGATCGCGCCGGGCGCGCGCAGGCAGCCACGAGGCGTCCGACTGGGCAGCGCCGGTCGAGACCATCATGAGCGTGGTGCACGCCGTGTCGTGCAGGGTGGCCAGCGCCTCGCGTTCGGCGAGGCGGCGCGCGGTGGCGACGGCGGCCTGCCGTTGCTGTTCGGCGATTCGCTCGTGCGCGTGGTCCACGGCTCGAGCGGTGGCCCGGAGCACCACGAACACCACGCGTGCCAGCGCCGTGTGGATGGTCAGCAGAGCGGTGAGGCCAAGCGCCTCCGGCAGCGGGCCCACGGCCACGGTTCCGGCGGCGTACCCGCCGATCGCGGCGAACGAGACCGCCCACGCGGCACGGGCGCTGCGAGGCCAGTCGTAGTGGGCGACGACGGCGCAGAGGAACGCCACACGCGCGCCCCAGCTGATCACGGTCGGTGGGCCGAGCCAGAAGGCACTGAGGCCGACCAGGGCGGCCAGCGCCACGTCGCCGCAGAGAGCGATCGCGTCCGGCAGGCCGCGCAAGCGGAGCAGCAGCCACACCACCAGGCTGGAGCCGATGACGGCGATGGCGGTACGAGCGCTGCCCGTCGTCGCCACCACGCCCAGCACCGTGCACAGACCGACGGTGACGAGCTTGGCCAGCAGCCCGAACCGGACCGCGACGGCGAACAGGGGCTCTCGCTCGATCCCGGTGACCGGATGTCACCGACCAGCGCTCGCCACATCAGTCCCTCCGACCGCGGACCGCCCGATTCGGGCACAGTACCGCGCCCAGTGGCAGCCGCGCTGGTTCCGAGTCGGATCCGCCAGGCCATAGGGTGGTCTGGCCGCTGAGGTGAACCGCGTGCGCCGGAGCATGCGTGTCCCGGAGCGGCACCCGACCGACCGCGAGGAGTGATCGTGCCCGACAAGCTCACGGTGGACCTGCACCCGTTCTTCCGCAACGAACGGGACATCGACCGAGCGGTGCGTCAGCTGGTGTTCCGCGCCGCCCAGAGCAAGGTGCCGGTCGCCGAGATCATCGTCGGCAAGGGCAAGGGCCAGCTGCGGCATCGGGTGCTGCGGATGCTCGACGCCAAGCACATGCGCAACCTCTACCGTTCGGTGGAGGTCGACCCGAAGAACTCCGGGCGCATCCTGGTGCATTTCTGATCGGTGCCGGGCGCGCAGGTCGAGGCGACCGTGGCCGCTCATCGGCCCCTCCCGGTGCGGTGCCGCCGGGTGCTCCCCGTGACCGCGACGTAGCGACCCCGGACGTCAGCCATGCTCCGCCGCCGTCGGGCTGCGCCAGAGGGGTGCCCAGGTTCGCGAGGCGCTGGCGCCGCGCTTCGGCGACGGAGCCTCGCACCGACGCCGACCAGGAGCAGGCCGTCCGCCCATGTGTGTCCCCCTCGAGCCGGGGGTAGTTCCGAACCAGACCGTGTCACGGTGCGACGCCGTGACCGGGGACGGACATGCCGGAACGCGACCGGCAGACCGGTCCAGGCCCGGTGGCCGACGACGGAGGTGGGCGAATGGTGGAAGTACGGCGGTTCATCGCGGCGGAACCCCAGAAGGTGTTCGACGTGCTGTCCGACGGCTGGCAGTACGCGAACTGGGTGGTCGGCGCGGCGCACATCCGCGCGGTCGACCGTGGCTGGCCGGCCGCAGGCTCGCGGATTCACCACAAGATCGGGGCGTGGCCGGTGCAAATGGCCGACGTGACTCGCGTGCTGAAGCTCGATGCGCCTGCGCTGCTGGAGCTCGAAGCCGAGGTTCGCCCGCTCGGTACCGCCTGGGTCAAGATGGAGCTGTCGCCGGTGGACGGCGGCACCGAGGTACGGATGACGGAGCGGATCGTGCACGGACCGATGGCGGCGATACCGATCGGGGTGCAGGCGTTGCTCCTCAAACCGCGTAACGCCGAGTCGTTGTCCCGCCTGGCCGATCTGGTGCAGGGCCGCATCGCCCTGGCCGACGCGGCGACCGCAGCTCCCGGACAGTCCGGAGTGTCATGACGGCAGCCGCCGACACCGCCGACGCAGTGGTCGTCGGCGCGGGCCCGAACGGGCTCGTGGCAGCGAACATCCTGGCCGACCGCGGGTGGGACGTGGTGGTGCTGGAAGCCACCCCGAATCCCGGCGGGTCGGTGCAGACCGCCGAACTGACCAGGCCCGGTTTCCGCAGCGACCTGTGCAGCGCGTTCTATCCGCTGGGAATTGCCTCTCCAGTGCTGAACGCACTGGACCTGCAGCGATACGGGCTGCGGTGGCGGCATGCCCCGGACGTGCTCGCGCACATCCTGCCCGACGACCGCTGTGCCCTGCTGTCCCGCGACATCGGCAGGACGGCGGAATCGCTCGACACGTTCGCGCCCGGTGACGGCGACGCGTGGCGTCGCTGCTACTCGGAATGGCAGCGCGTTCGCGACGACTTGCTGCATGCTGTCACCGGTCCGTTCCCTCCGGCGAAGGCGGCCGCTCGCCTCGTTCGTCGCCTGGGCGCCGCCGACATGCTGCGCTTGGCGCGCATGGTGACGTTGCCCGCCCGCCGGTTCGGGACGGAGAACTTCCGCGGCCTCGGCGCGCAGGCATTGGTGGCTGGTTGTGCCCTGCACACCGATCTCGGTCCGGACAGCGCGGCCAGCGGGGTGTTCGGCTGGTTGCTCGCCATGCTCGGGCAGGACGTCGGATTCCCGGCGCCCGAGGGGGGAGCGGGGTCGTTGACCAAGGCGCTCGTCGCACGGCTGATCGACCGCGGCGGGAGGGTGTATTGCTCGCGGCCGGTGTCCGAGGTGCTGATCGCGCGCAACCGCGCGGTCGGTGTGCGTGACGTCCACGGCGAGCTGGTGCGGGCACGCCGTGCCGTGCTGGCCGATGTCCCCGCGCCGACGCTGTACCGGGACTTGGTCGGGGAAGAGCGGCTGCCCGCACGGTTCGTCGGCGATCTGGAGCGGTTCCAGTGGGACGACGCCACCGTGAAGATCGACTGGGCGTTGTCCGGGCCGGTGCCGTGGCGGGCCCAGGAGGCCAGGACGGCCGGCGTGATCCACTTCGACGCGGACGTCGACGGGCTCGCGGATTTCGCCACCGACCTGGCCTGCGGCCGGATGCCGGAGCGTCCGTTCGTGCTTTTCGGGCAGATGACGACCACGGATCCGACCCGGTCACCCGCGGGTACCGAATCGGCGTGGGCCTACACCCACGTGCCGCACGGCACCACCGACCGCGACAGCGTGCGCAAGCAGGCCGACCGTGTCCAGGCGCTGATCGAGCAGCACGCACCGGGATTCGGTGGCCTGGTGCTCGACCGGGTGGTGTCCGGTCCCGACGACCTGCGGCGGCACAACCCGAGCCTGCTCGGCGGGTCGGTCAACGGCGGGACCGCCGCGATGCACCAGCAGCTGTTCTTCCGGCCGGTTCCCGGCCTGGGACGCGCGGACACTCCGGTGGACCGACTGTTCCTGGCCAGCGCGTCGGCTCATCCCGGAGGGGCCGTGCACGGTGCGCCGGGGGCCAATGCCGCCCGTGCCGCTCTGGCGCGTGCCGGTTTGCTCGGCGACGCCTACGGCTCGGCCATGCGATTGCTGCACGGCAAGCTGTACGAAACCGCGGCCGAGCGGCCATGACGGACCCCATCGGCTCGAGCGCGCCCGTCGGCCGGGAGGAAATACGAGTGTTCTTCAACACAAGCTTCGTCGCGGACACGGCGGCACGGCGTCCCGCCGGTGCGGTTGCAGCGCGCTGAAGAATCCTGGTCAGGGGGTTGTCCGCGGGTGATCGGGGGCCGGCCGACGGCGGGAACGACGATGAGAAGTCGGTCGCAACCACAGGCTCGCCGGTACCCCGGTGACTTACGTTTGTGGTCGTGCCCACGCCCGTGCAGTCGCTTGCCCAGGCGGATGGCGACCGGACGGATACACACCAGCACGCCGCCGACGCCGTGCCCGGTGTGGCGGGTTGGGCACGGTGTCCGCGGGAGCATGGGACGTGAGGAGTCATCGTTGACGACGACGTTGGACGACAGGCTGCTCGACGTATACCGCGAGGTGGTACGTCGCAATCCGAACGAAAGCGAATTCCACCAGGCCACGCACGAGGTGCTGGACAGCCTCGGCCGCGTGGTGGGCAAACACCCGGAATACGCCAGCGTCATCCAGCGGCTGTGCGAGCCGGAACGGCAGATCATCTTCCGGGTCCCGTGGGTGGACGACAACGGTACGGTGCAGATCAACCGGGGCTTCCGGGTCGAGTTCAACTCGGCACTCGGCCCGTACAAGGGCGGCCTGCGGTTCCATCCCAGCGTGAACCTGAGCATCATGAAGTTCCTCGGGTTCGAGCAGACGTTCAAGAACGCGCTCACCGGCCTGCCCATCGGCGGGGGCAAGGGCGGGGCCGACTTCGATCCGAAGGGCCGGTCCGACGGCGAGGTCATGCGGTTCTGCCAGTCGTTCATGACCGAGCTGTACCGGCACATCGGTGAGTACACCGACGTGCCTGCCGGCGATTCCGGTGTCGGCCAGCGGGAGATCGGCTACCTGTTCGGCCAGTACAAGCGCATCACCAACCGCTACGAGTCCGGGGTGATCACCGGCAAGGGGCTGTCCTGGGGCGGCTCGCAGGTGCGGCGGGAGGCCACCGGCTACGGTACGGTCTTCTTCGTCAACGAAATGCTCGCCACCCGCGGCGAGGACTTCGACGGCAAGCAGGTGGTCGTGTCGGGTTCGGGCAACGTCGCGCTGTACGCCATCGAGAAGGTCCACCAGCTGGGCGGCAAGGTGGTCGCGTGCTCGGACTCCACCGGGTACGTGGTGGACGACAAAGGCATCGACTTCGAGGTTCTTCGCCAGGTCAAGGAAGTCCGTCGCGCGCGCATCTCGGAATACGTCGACCAGCGTGCCGGTTCGGCCCGCTATGTCGAGGGGCGCACGGTGTGGGAAGTTCCTTGTGACATCGCCCTGCCGTGTGCCACCCAGAACGAACTCACCGGGGCGGACGCCGAGGTGCTGGTGCGCAACGGCTGCAAGGTGGTCGCCGAAGGGGCGAACATGCCGTGCACGCCCGACGCGGTCCGGCTGTTCGCCGAGGCAGGCACGGCATTCGCGCCGGGCAAAGCGGCCAACGCGGGCGGAGTGGCCACCAGTGCGCTGGAGATGCAGCAGAACGCTTCCCGCGATTCGTGGGACTTCGGCTACACCGAACAGCGGCTGGCCGCCATCATGAAGGGCATCCACGACCGCTGCCTGGAGACGGCGGAGGAGTACGGGGCGCCGGGCAACTACCTGGTCGGCGCCAACATCGCCGGGTTCACCCAGGTAGCGGACGCCATGCTGGCCCTCGGGGTCATCTGAGCCCGGCGGCGCACGGCGGCAAGCATCCACGATCGCATCGAACGGCCGGCGTGAGCGCTCCACCCCGCCACGGAGCGCCGTCGCCGGCCGTTCCGCGCGTCACGTCACCCGCAGAGTGACGATCACTGTGCGCACACCGTCTCGCGTCGGCTTCCTACGAACGGCTGTATTGATGTCGGAAATTTCCGAGTATCTTCCGGAACTTACTCGTCGTTAACCGGAAAAATCAGCCAGATCGCCCGCTCCACGGACACCATCGGGTGAGCGCGAGAAGGGGTGCCAGCATGACATCACGCAGATGGCGACCGACCGTCGTCGCCGCGGCCGCGGCGCTGACCGCCGCGGCGCTGTCCGTTCCCGCCACGGCGGCGGCCGCGCCGCAGGCCGCCGCCGCCGCGCCACCGCCGGTGAACGCGATCTCCACCGACTCGATCATCGTCAAGTTCAAGTCCTCGGCGACGGCCGGGCAGCGGTCGGCGGTGCAGAAGCTGGCCGGCGTGGTCGGCAAGGTCGCCAACATCGCGGGCACCGGAGCGATGACCTTGCGCGTCGCCGGTGACCCGCGGAAAGCGGTGGAGCGGCTGAACAAGTCGGCGGTGGTGGAGTACGCCGAGGTCAATGCGGTGCTGACCACCCAGGCGCTGCCGGACGATCCGAGCTTCGGCGAGCTGTACGGCTTGCACAACGCCGGCCAGACCGGCGGCACCGTGGATGCCGACATCGACGCACCGGAGGGTTGGGACAACGCCGGGCTGAGCGACTTCCCGTCCACCGGCGGCGTGAAGGTCGGCGTCGTCGACACCGGCATCCAGAAGTCGCACGAGGAGTTCCAGGGCAAGATCGCCGACTGCGGCGGGGTGACCAGCTTCGGCATCAGCCTGATCATCATCGTCATCGGTGCCGACCCGACCATTTCCGACGATCCGGCCAAGTGCGAGGACGACAACGGTCACGGCACCCACGTGGCGGGCACGATCGCCGCGCGGGCCAACAACGGCAAGGGCATCGCGGGCGTGGCGTTCAACTCCGAGCTGGCGATCTGCAAGGCGCTCAACTCCAGCGGCTCCGGCACGCTGGACATGGTCGCCAACTGCATCACGTGGCTGAACCAGAAGGGCGCGAAGATCATCTCGATGTCGCTGGGCGGCACCACCGGGTCGCAGACCCTGCAGGCGGCGGTGCGGAACGCGACCGACAACGGATCGCTGATCATCGCCGCGGCCGGCAACGGCGGCAACTCGACGCCGAACTATCCGGCCGCGTATCCGGAGGTCGTGTCGGTGGCGGCCACCGACCACAACGACCAGAGGGCCAGCTTCTCCACGTACAACTCCGACGTGGAAGTGGCCGCTCCGGGCGTGGACGTGCTGTCGACGTGGAACAACGGCGGGTACCGCAAGGCTTCGGGCACGTCGATGGCCACGCCGCACGCGTCCGGCGTCGCGGCGCTGATCGCGGCGCAGGGCGGCACGCCGGAGGACTGGCGCGCCAAGCTGACCGCGTCCGTGGACGACCTCGGTGAGCCAGGGCGTGACGTCTACTTCGGTTTCGGCCGGGTGAACCTGGCGAAGGCGACGTCCTGACGATCCCGCAGACGACGAACGCCCCGCAGGCAGAGCCTCCTGCGGGGCGTTCGTTCGTGTCCGGGCGGATCACTTCGCCGAGTGCTCGGCCCACCACTGCTTGCCCTCGGCGGGCAGCGTGCTGATCGGGTCGTAGTACTCGTAGCGGCGGGTCAGCGCGTCCAAGTCGTTGCGTTCGAGCGCGGTGCGGTAGTTCTTCGTCCAGTACGAGATGCCCCGCTTGCGGTCGTAGTCGGCGAGCTGGTGCACCCACCGCTTGCCCACGTACGGCACGTCGCAGATGATCCGCGGGGTGGCGTAGCCGGGCAGATAGCCCATGATGGCGTGCTGGAGCTCCTGGGCCTCCCACACCGCGAGCCGCCAGTGCTCGGAGTTGGGAATCATGTCGCACATGTAGAAGTAGTACGGGAGGATGTTGGCTTCGCCCTGCAGCGCGAAGCACAGGTCCAGCAATGCCTCCGCGGTGGCGTTGACTCCCCGCATCAGCACGCCCTGGTTGCGCACGTCGCGCACGCCGACCTCGAGCGCGGTCCTGGCCGCCTCCG
This sequence comes from Thermocrispum sp., assembly GCF_002919275.1. Taxonomy (NCBI): domain Bacteria; kingdom Bacillati; phylum Actinomycetota; class Actinomycetes; order Pseudonocardiales; family Pseudonocardiaceae; genus Thermocrispum; species Thermocrispum sp. Next base: position 167,102 of record NZ_PKFA01000059.1, read on the forward strand.
CCACCAGCGGCGTCACCGACTGCACGTGGTTGATGTGCGTGTGGATGGCCAGGTTGACGCCGCGGCGGGCAGCGGTACGGGCGACCCGCTCGAGCCCTTCCACGACCTTCGGCTGCAGCCAGTGCTGGGGGAGGCCGGCCAGCGCCTTGGTGGCCAGCCGGATGTCCCGGACGGTCTCCACGTCCAGCAGCCGCATCAAGAACGACTCGAGCTGATGCCACGGCACGTTGGCGACGTCGCCGCCGGAGACCACCACGTCACGCACGCCCGGCGTACGGCGCAGGTAGTCGATCATCTGGTCCTGCCGGTCGGCCGGCTTGAGCTGCAGCTTGTGCTTGTCGATCAGCGGCGTGGAGTTGCCGACCAGGTCCATCCGCGTGCAGTGGCCGCAGTACTGCGGGCAGGTCGACACCAGCTCGGCGAGCACCTTGGTGGGATAACGGTGGGTCAGGCCTTCCACCACCCACATCTCGGCCTCGTGCAGCGAGTCGCGTTGGGCGTACGGGTGGGACGGCCAGTCGGGGTCCCGGTCGGACTTGACCGGGAGCATGTACCGGCGCACCGGGTCGGCCAGGAAAGCGTCGGTGAACTCCTTCGGCGTGGTCGGCGCGTTCGGCGCCATCGTGTTGAGGATCTGCGGCGTGATCAGCATCGACATGGTGGCCATCTGCTTCTGGTCGGCCTCCAGGTCGGCGTAGAAGCGGTCCTCGAGCAGATCGCCCATCACGGCACGGAGCTGGCGGATGTTCCGCACGCACTTGACGCGCTGCCACTGGGCATCCCGCCACTCGGCCTCGGTGACGTCCGCCCAGCCCGGGAAGCGTCGCCAGTCGGGCTCGACCAGCTCGGTGCGCCGGTAGACGTACGGCTGTTCGAGCTCGCTCGCCGGTTGGCTCGCCAGGTTCTCCGGCGGGTTGACTACGGCGGTCATCTGGTCTCCTCACGGCGTCGATCGAGTACAAGAAAACATCCTGCCACAGTGCAGCTGGCCCGTAAATCTTCCGACGAAACGGGCCTTTTGCCGGTGATACGCACAGCAGGCAGACTGCACACGTGGCATCAACCAAGGCAGCGACGACATTGCTCACCGGCGGCCGGATCTACAGCCCCGCCGCCCCGGACGCGACCGCCATGGCGATCACCGGCGACACGATCGTCTGGGTGGGGCAGGACGGGCCGGGGCGAGCCCTGCACCCGGATGCCGAAGAAGTCCCGCTGGACGGCGCGTTCGTGACACCCGGTTTCGTCGACGCCCACGTGCACGCCACGGCGTCAGGCCTGCACCAGGCCGGTGCCGACCTGACCGGCGCCCGCGGGGCGCAGGACGTCCTGGCGCTGCTGCGGAAGGCGGCCGAGCGGACCCCGCCGGAAGGAGTGCTCGTCGCGCACGGATGGGACGAATCGGCGTGGCCGGATGCCCGCCTGCCGAGCCGGGCCGAGATCGACGACGCCGTCGGTGGTCGTCCTGCCTACCTCACCCGCATCGACGTCCACTCCGCGTTGGTCTCCACCGCACTGGTGGAACTCGCTCCGCACGCGCGTGAGGCCGACGGCTGGTCAGCGGAGGGGCCGGTTCGCGCCGAGGCCCATCACGTGTTGCGGGCGGCTGTCCGTTCGGCCGTGACGCCGCAGCAACGCGATGCCGCCCAGCACGCCTTCCTGACCGCGGCCGCCGCCCGTGGCGTGGTCTGCGTGCACGAGTGCGCGGGCCCGGATCTGTCCGGTTGGGAGGACGTGGCGGCACTCTTGGACAAGGCCGGGCCGGGCACCCCGGAGGTGATCGCGTATTGGGGTGAACTGGCCGACGACGCGGTGATCGACCGCGCCAAACGTCTCGGGATCCGAGGTCTCGCCGGAGACCTGTTCGTGGACGGAGCCCTTGGCTCGCACACCGCGCGGCTGCGAGCGCCCTACCAGGACGAACCGGACCACAACGGCCGCTTGTACCTCGACGCCGACGACGTCGCCGAGCACGTGGTCGCGTGCACGCGAGCCGGTCTGCAAGCGGGGTTCCACGTCATCGGCGACGGGGCACTCGACGTGGTGATCGAAGGCTTCACCCGCGCCGAGGCCGAGGTCGGCGCTGCGGCCCTGGCCGCGGGCATGCACCGGCTCGAACACGTCGAGATGATCGGCAGGCCGGAAGCGGAAGCGCTGGCCAGGTGGAACGTCACCGCGTCCGTGCAGCCGCTGTTCGACGAGCTGTGGGGTGGGCCGGACGGCATGTACGCCCAGCGCTTGGGCAAGGAGCGAGCAGCAACGCTCAACCCGTTCAGCATGCTCGCCGCCACCGGAGTGCTGCTGGCCGGCGGGTCGGATTCCCCGGTCACCCCGGTGGATCCGTGGCGGTCGGTCCGGGCGGCCGTGCATCACCGCACCGAAGGATCGGGCATCTCACCGCGTGCGGCGTTCACCGCCCACACCAAGGCCGGCTACCGCGCAGCAGGCGTCGACGACGGCATCTCGGGGACCCTCGTGCCCGGCGCGCCGGCCACTTACGCGGTGTGGGAGGCCGGCGAGCTGGTCGTCGCGGCCCCGGACCCGCGGGTGCAGCGGTGGTCGACCGACCCGCGTTCCCGGGTGCCGGGCCTGCCGGTGCTCGAACCCGGCACGCCGTTGCCGTCCTGCCTGCGCACCGTCCGGCGCGGGGTCACGATCTACGCCGCCTGACGACACCTGACACCGGCTACACCGGGTGGAGTCATAGGCTTCGGGTTGTGACTGTGACCGCGTCAGAGGACGTCGACGTCGCGGGGCGCGTCCAGAGAAGCTGGCGCGGCGTGCTGACCGGGGTGCCGGGACGGATGGCGCTGGCCGTCGCGTCCGGCGTGGTGCTGCAGCTGAGTTTCCCGCCGCGGGAGCTGTGGTTTCTGGCACCCGTGGCGTTCGCCGGCCTCGGCGTCGTGCTGTACGGGCGGCGCTTCCGCGCCGGCTTCGGCTACGGCCTGCTGTTCGCGGTGACGTTCTTCCTCTGGCACCTGGTGTGGATCGAGGACTTCCTGGGTGCCGATTTCGGGTCCGCGCCGTGGCTGGCGTTGTCGTTCGTGGAAGGTCTCTACGTCGCCCTGGCTTGTGCGTGCGCCACGGTGGTGCAGCGACTGCCTGCCGCGCCGGTGTGGATGGCCGCGCTGTGGGTGGGACAGGAGACGCTCCGGTCGTCCTTCCCGCTCAACGGGTTCCCGTGGGGGCGGGTGGCGTTCGGCCATCCGTCGGGCCCCTTCACCTCGCTGGCCTCGATCGGCGGCGCACCGCTGGTCAGCTTCGCCGTGACGCTGTGCGGCTTCGGCCTGGCCCGGGTGCTGCTGCGCATCGGCCGCCGGGAAGTGCGCGTGATCCCGGCCGTGGCGTGTGCCGTGGTGCCGGTTCTTGCCGGGCTGGCGGTGTGGCCGACCGTCGGCGTCGAGCCGACCCGCGGCGAGGTCACCGTCGCGGTGGTGCAAGGCAACGCCCCCGACATCGGCCTCGGCCTGCTGGGTGCACGCGACCGGATCCGGGCGAACCACCTGGCCACCAGCGAGCGGCTGGCCGGCGAGATCGCCGCCGGCGGCATCCCCGAGCCCGACCTGGTGGTGTGGCCGGAGACGGCGACCGACCTGGGCAACCAGGATCCGGAGCTGGACCGCCTGGTCGACCGTTTCGATGCACCGACCCTGATCGGTGCGCTCTACACCCGCCCGGACGGGCTGAGCGAGAACTCGGTGTTCGTCTGGGAGCCCGGTCGCGGCGCAGGCTCGCACTACGTCAAGCAAGAACTCGTACCGTTCGCCGAGTACGTGCCGTGGCGGCCGGTCGCTGCGTGGTTCACGCCGTTCCTGGGCAGGACCAGGGACATGCGGTGGGGGACCGAGCCGGGCGTGCTCACCCCGGGCGGCATCCGGGTGGGCCTGCAGATCTGCTACGAGGTCGCCTACGACTACGTCGGGCGGCAAACCGTGGAGCGGGGCGCGCAGCTGCTGGTCGTGCCCACGAACAACGCCTGGTACGGGCCGGGGGAGATGACCTACCAGCAGCTGGCCATGTCCAGGCTGCGGGCGGTGGAGCACGGCCGGGCCACCGTGGTCGCCGCGACCAGCGGGGTGAGCGCGATCGTCCGGCCCGACGGGTCCGTCGTCCGCTCCTCCGGCCTGTTCACCTCCGAGATCCTCGTCGGAACGCTGCCGCTGCGGGACACCACGACCGTGGCGAGTGTCGTCGGCCCGTGGCCGGAACGGGTGATCGTCGCCGCGGGAGTCGCCGCCCTGGCCATGGCAGCGGTTTCGGTAGGGTGGCGAATCCGTGACCGGAGGAGGGCCGCATGACTGATCACCGCGTGCTCGTGGTGATCCCGACCTACAACGAGCGGGAGAACGTCGAGCCGCTGCTGCGCCGGCTGCACCGGGCGCTGCCCGAGGTGCATGCGCTGGTGGTCGACGACGCCAGCCCGGACGGCACCGGTGAGCTCGCCGACCGGCTGGCCGCCGCCGACGAGCGCGTGCACGTGCTGCACCGCACGCACAAGGCGGGGCTGGGCCCCGCCTACATAGCGGGATTCCGCTGGGGGATGGACCGCGACTACGACGTCCTGGTGGAGATGGACGCCGACGGCTCACACGCGCCGGAAGACCTGCCGCGGCTGCTCGCGGCGCTGGACGAGCGGAGCGCGGACCTGGTGATCGGTTCGCGCTACGTGCCGGGCGGCAAGGTGGTCAACTGGCCCAAGCACCGGGAACTGCTGTCCCGGATGGCGGGCGTGTACTCGCGGACCGCCCTCGGCGTGCCGACCAGGGACATCACCGCCGGATTCCGGGCCTACCGGCGTTCGGTGCTGGAGAAGCTGGAACTCGACGACGTCGCGTCGCAGGGCTACTGCTTCCAGATCGACCTGACCTGGCGCACCATCCGCGGCGGCTTCACCGTGACCGAGGTACCGATCACGTTCACCGAGCGCGAGCACGGCAAGTCGAAGATGAGCGGCGCGATCGTGCTGGAGGCGGTCCTGCAAGTCGGCCGGTGGGGTCTGCGGCACCGCGTGGCGCAGCTGGTGGGCCTGCTGAAGAAGCTGACCGGCCGGGCAGGCCGCCAGGCCCGCTGACCCCGGCGACGGCAGTCGCGGCGGGAGCGAGCGCGCGGTAGCGGTCACGCATCTGCTTGGGGTGGCCGCTGGATGGCTTCCGCCGGGCCCGGCGGAAGCCATCCGGTGCCGGCCGATCGGCCGCACGCAGTGCGCGGCGGTCAGCACCGCCCAGGGGTGGATCAAGGTGCCACCGCAGAAGTGTCGGCCGCGACCGTTCTCGTCCTCGTACTGCAGGCTCATCACGAACGGGAACACGCCGTCCGGCACCGGCGTTTCGCCCACGATGTGCGGCTTCGCAGGACCGGGCGGCAGAGCGGCTGGCTCGCCTGTGCGGCCCCCGCGACGGCTGCACCTCCCACCACGACTGCCGCGGCCAGCAGGGCAATCTTGCTTCCGCAACGACAGCTTCGTGCAGTTCAAGTTGTGCCGATTCACCGTTCTTCCTCGACACGGTTCGGTGGTCGGCCTGAATCCACTGGCACCGCGTCGAACGGAACGACGAAGCCGTGCAGCGGCGATCAGCTCCCCGCCGGGCACCGGGACTGCCTGCGCGTCCAGCGCGCGCCTACCGAGGCAACGCGCAGCGCGCTTTGCGTCGTCGTGCTCATTTCGCTCGGCGCTTGCGGGCCGCCACGGCAATGGTCGGGCCGGCCACCAACAGCGCCACCGCTCTGACGCCCCCCGTCCACC